>DAOVYS010000026.1 GCA_030635485.1 Pseudomonadota bacterium
GCCCGCCGCCACCATGCGGCTGAAATTTCGCGCCGCCACGGTAGCCGGGGTTGCGCCGCAAAGCCCGATTGATTCCGGAATATCGTCAATCAGCATGCATGGACCGGCTGAACAGTTTCGGCAGCATGTTCCGCCCTTACCGAAAAGGCATGGTGCAATTGCCCGGTTGTTCATCCGTTGAATATAGGTGACAACACCCTGTTTCTCGGCCTGTTCAGCGACACAGGTGCTCCCCTCACAGGCAATGCCTAAACATCGACCCGCTGTACCAATGGGAGATCTTTTTATTCCCATAGTTAATCCTCCAAATTAGCTCACAGCTGATAGTACACGTACGCTCTTAAAACCATCCGGCACAGCCGGAATAAGCGTCTGAAGTGTGAAACATCATAAAACGCCTAAAATCAGGTAGTTTCGGTTTCACAACTAAGAGTTATTATTTCTCACACCAAAAAAATGTTCATTGATCTCTGGATGTTCTTCTCGTTAAATTACGACAAAAAACACTCACCCAGTCAACTTTTCCAACAGATTGAAAGAGTTATAGTTACCTATCCATTTTTTTTTGTCAATCGAAAATATTCTGTGGGGCCGAAACGCAGGCCCCCTCCATATTCCCTTGCTGGTCTAAACCGGAATCGGCTCCACCTTTATGGCGCAGCACTTATATTCCGGACTCTTTGACAATCGGTCCAGGCTATCAAGTGTCAATTGATTTACCGGGACTTCGGCAAAGTGGTACGGTATAAAAACCGTTCCTTCCTGGGAACGTTCGGTAATTGTCGCCCTGACTTTTATTGCGCCCCTTCTCGATGAGACCTTGATCCAACTTTTCTCGTCAATACCAAGAGCTTGTGCATCCGACGGATTCACCTCGGCAAGAGCTTCGGGGCATATTTCTTCAATACCCGGACTCTTTCGTGTCATGCTGCCGAAATTATACTGCGCAAGCTCACGCCCTGTTGTAAGCATCATATTGTATTCGTCGTCAGGGAGTTCTCTTGGAGGCACATAATCCTCGGGCACAAAGAGCCCCTTGCCTCTCGTGAATTTACCCACATGAAGCACCTTGGTTCCAGGATGATCTTTGTTGGGAACCGGCCACTGCAAACCTTCCTTGTCAATGCGGTCATAACTCATACCCCCATACTGCGGTACCAGTTGAGTGATCTCATCAAACACATCTTCTGCTGAGTTGTAATTAAAGGAAAAACCCATTCTGCGGCCAATTTCCTGAATAATAACCCAGTCCGATTTTGCCTGGCCGGGCGGGTCAAGCGCCTTGCGAACGCGCTGCACCCTTCTCTCGGAAGAAGTAAAGGTCCCGTCCTTTTCAGCGTAACAGGCCGCGGGGAGCACCACATCCGCCATTTTTGCAGTATCTGTAAGAAAGATATCCTGGACAATCAGAAGATCCAATTTTTCAATAGCCTTTGAAGCATGGGCTGCATTCGGGTCCGCCAGCACCGGATCTTCTCCGATTATGTACACACCCTTGATCAATCCATTAAGAATCGCGTCCCAGACCTCGGTGCCGGCCTTGCCCGGACGCCTCGGCAGAGTGACGCACCACATATGTTCAAATCTCTCAAAGACCTCGTCCTTGTCAAGACCGCCGTAACCCGGCAGGGTATTAAAAAGCGCTCCCATATCACAGGCGCCCTGGACATTATTTTGACCTCGCAACGGATTTACCCCGCCTCCGGCCACGCCGACCTTTCCGCACAGCATGGCCAGATTGGCTATACATTTGATCTTGTCCGTACCGGTTGCATAATGGGCAAGTCCCATGCCGTAATAAATAGCGCATTTTTTGCCTGGACTTGCGTAAAGTCTGGCCGCTTTCCTAAGTTCATTTTGAGGAACGCCGGTGATCTCCTCAACATAGGAAGGAGTATATTTTTTTGCTACAATTTCTAATTCTTCAAAATTCTCAGTACGCTCCTCAACATAAGCCTTGTCCCAGAGGCCTTCCTCTAAAATGACATTGATCATGCCGTTCAAAAGGGCCACGTCGGTCCCCGGTTTAAGCCTGAGCCAGTGATCGGCGCGATGTGCGAAACCCGTTCCTCTCGGGTCCGCCACAATCAATTTTGCCCCCTTGTCCACTGCCTGATGAAGTCTTAATCCGATAGTGGGATGGCCGGTATCGGCATTACTGCCGATAATAAAAAACACATCTGAGTCATTGATATCGCTTATCGAGTTTGTCATGGCGCCGCTGCCGAAGGTGATGGCCAGACTGGCCACCGTGGGAGCGTGTCAGAGTCGTGCACAGTGGTCGACATTGTTGGTCCCGATCACTGCCCTCATAAATTTCTGCGTGAGAAAATTATCCTCGTTCGTGCATCTTGCCGAACTGAAAGCCGCAATGGAGTCAGGCCCGAACATGGCCTTTAAATCAAACAGACTCTTTGCAATAAACTCTAACGCCTCATTCCAGCTGCATTCCACAAGCCGGTTGTTTCTCCTGATAAGTGGAGTCTTGAGCCGGTCCGGATGTTGAATGAAATTTTGCCCGAATCTTCCCTTGACGCAAAGAGCCCCGAAGTTTGGCGCCTGTTCGGGGTCGGCGGTCACCTCAAGCAATGTTTTGCCCTTAATTTTCAAAATGAGCTGGCAACCCGCCCCACAGTATGGACAAGTTGTCTTGACTCCCCGGATTTCTTCAGCTACAACCGGGACGGTCCGCTCTTTTTTGTTAAGAGCGCCGGTTGAGCAGTTGTCCACACATTTACCACAAGATACGCATCTGTCCGTAAAAATCAGGGAAAGCCCTTCCGGATTCCCATTCTCATCAAAGCCGGAGGCCGTGATTTCAAGAGCATCATATTCACAGCTGTTCTTGCATCGTTCACAGAATATGCACTTATTCAAGTCGACCTGGATTGTGGGGTGGGACATGTCGATCGGATATACCGGCATTGTCCCCATACCGGTCTTTACCGGGTCGACTTTATGTTCTATTAATATCTTCTTGAAATCACAATGATCAAAAGCCGTACACCCGCATTTCAGACATCTGGCAGCCTCGTTCTTTGCCATCTGCTCTGAAAATCCGAGAGTTATCTCGTTAAAATCCTGTCTACTGATCTCGGGAGGTCTGCTTGGCATCTTTTCCCTGAGTTTAACATCAACGTCGTCAAAATTCTTCAGACTCACATCGTCAAAAGATTTACCGCGGGTGAAATTGAAACGGCTTTCCGGCGCCGTCTTTGGCAAATCCATGATAAATGAATGAATATTCTCTGCCGCGCGCCTTGCAGCTACAACAGCCTGAATAACGGTGCGTCCTCCGCTTACCGCATCTCCCGCGGCAAAGACACCGGTAATGTTGGTCAGAGATGTCCTGGGATTTGACTTGATATTGCCCTTTTGCGATATTTGAAGCTGCTCTTCCAGCCTTCCTCCGCTAAATCCATCGCTGGAAGCGCTTTGGCCAAGAGAAGTGATCACGGTGTCTAATTCAAGAATGTTTGTCGAGTCGGAGACAGGCTCCAGTTTACGGAATCCCCTGGCATCGGGTTCGCCGACCAGCTTCATCCTTATGTACTCAAGCTCAATTCCATGGTCCCGTTCAGAGATCTGAACCGGGTTGGCCATAAAAAGAAACTGAACCCCTTCGGCCTCCGCCTCTCTGATAACCCTCTGATTCGCGGACATTCCGGTTCGGGATCTCGGATAGACTACAGTGACTTCCGCAACGCCCATCCTGTGCAGAGATCTGGCGCATTCAAAAGCAATATTGTTACCGCCTATAACAGCAGCCCTTTTCCCGTAATCACTTTTTTTGCCCTTGGATACACGGTTCAAAAATTTTATGGCGGGAATAACGTTTGGAAGCATGGCCCCGGGTTTATCCAGCATCTTGTCTTTCCATGCACCGACAGCAATAAGGATGGATTCAAAGCCCTGGTCTTTCAAGTCTTGAAGGTTGAAATCAATGGTCCACCTCTGGTTGAAGCGTACATTAATCCCTAGACGAAGAATGGTGGAAATTTCGTGACCAAGCACTTCTCTGGGGATCTTATATTTAGGCATACCGTAGCGGAGCATACCGCCAAGCTGGGATTTTGCCTCAAAAATGGTCGCGTCATGACCTTTTCCGGCCAGATAAAATGCCGCTGAAAGACCGGCGGGACCGCCGCCTATTATGGCCACCCTTTTCCCTGTTAAATTTTCCGGATAAGTATTCGGGTCAATATCATGGGTCATGCACCAGTCAGCAACAAAACGCTTAAGGTGATTAATGGAGACAGGGTCGTCTACCAGCATTCTACGGCAGCGGGTCTCACAGAATCTTGGACAGACCCGGCCGACTGAAAACGGAAAAGGATTTCTTTCCATTATAAGACGCAATGCTTCTTCATATTGCCCCTTTTCAACGTGGGCAATATAACCCTGCACATTGATCTGTCCCGGGCATGTGAGATTGCAAGGCGCCTTGCAGTCACCGAAGTGGGTCTTTGCGAGCAGTGCAAGCCTTTGCTTCCGATATTCCTTAATGGTATCGGAATCCGTGGTAATCTCCATTCCCTCCGACACCTTGACACTACAGGAACGTACCGGTTCAGACTCGCCGTCGACCTCTACAACACATATCTCACATGGCCTGGAAGAAGATCTTCCATTTATGTAACAAAGGGTGGGGATATAGATTTCAGCCTGCCGGGCAGCCTCTAAAATAGTCAGGTCCGAGGCAACGGAAATCCTGTTTCCATCTATAACAATACTTATCTGCCCCATATTTCTAAATCCTCATTTTTTTGCTTAGCCATCCCATAACTTTTTTGCGAGTGCATCAAATGTTGTAAAATCAGCATCCCAGCCGCACATAGCTGTTGCACTGTAAGGGGTCACAGGCCTGCTGCCTGCTTAGCCGCCTGAACCGTATTCTTCATCAACATGGTTATAGTCATGGGTCCTACACCGCCGGGAACAGGGGTAATGGCGGACGCCTTATCCTTCACCGAGTCAAAATCCACATCGCCTGCAAGAATCGCCTTGCCTGTATCGGTCTTCCCGATTCGATTCACGCCAACATCAATGACCACAACACCCTCTTTCACCATGTCGCCGGTCACGAACTTGGGCACCCCAACTGCAACAATAAGGATATCCGCGCGTTTCGTATGAAATTTCATGTCAGCGGTCCGCGTATGGCAGACCGTTACCGTGGCATTGCCGGACGCCCTTTTCTGGATCATCAGATTGGCGATCGGTTTGCCCACAATATTACTTCTTCCAAGCACCACTGTCTCAGCGCCGCTTGTTTCCACTCCGCTACGTTCAAGAAGTTCCAGGATACCATGGGGGGTGCACGGCAGAAAGCATTGTTCACCCAACACCATCTTGCCGACGTTTACCGGATGGAAACCATCCACATCCTTATCAGGATCTATGGCATAAAGCACCTTGGCCTCATTAATATGCTTTGGCAAGGGCAGCTGGACCAGTATTCCGTGAAGTTTTTCATTTTTATTACATTTCTCCACCAGGGCCAGAAGATCCTCTTCACTCGTATCCTCGGGCAGATCATAACGTTCCGAATAGATTCCAAGAACCTTGGAGGTCTTCTCCTTTGCGCCCACATAGACCTGTGACGCAGGATCGGCCCCTACAAGTATGGTAACCAACCCGGGTACGACATTATGCTTTTCCTTAAGCTCCGCTACTTCCGTTTTAAGTTCCTCACGAATCGATTTTGCAGTCTCGGTTCCGCTGATAATCTTGGCTCCCATTCGTCTTCTCCTTGGAATAAAGATATTACTTAATAATTGCTTGAAACAGATAAAAACAGAAAAACAACGCCTTTTTTATTGCAGAAAGGCAATTGCATCAGGACTCCGGGTCCTTAAAATTATTTAAGATAATGTGTATACAGACAGACTTTGTACGTCAGATGGGGGATTTCTGAGAAGCAAATTGTCCGTCTCGTAAAAAGTCAAAGCCATCGCTAAAGGGCTTTTTTTGAAACCATCGACTTGAACGGTAACGATTTCAGCAACTACTTTTTACGAAAAAATCAAAAATGCGGGTGTGCTAGGCTTACATACTGATACCTGCTTAACATTTTTCCCAATTATATTTCAAGTATCTTAATTAATTTTTTTTAAAAAATTTTTTTTTTATTGCGGTTCAGAACCAACGATTATGCCGGTTCCGTACTGACTAGAAAACAATAAACTATCCGAAACAGGGTAATTTTTATCACCATACCCTGTGGCTTCAAGGATTGAATAATATTTGAAATTTTCGAATTCGATAATGTTATTTTTTTTATGGGAGAACGGGAGATGAGAATTTAACGGCAAGAATATATTGAATATTTTTTAGAATTCTAAACCGGATCGAAGAAAGACCAATTGAGACAAATGAAATAAAATGCGATTATATTACGAAATTCGTAATCATTGATTTTTCAATCTAAAACTTCAGCCCCCAAAAAGCACCTCAACTCCTCACATCATAACTACTCAGACAGGCATAGAGACAGGCAATACACCACTCGCTTACTTTCGCATGTGCTGATTTGCCAGATTTACGATGATTCCATTTGCCTGCTGCAGACGATTTACTATGGTCATGAACAGGTGTTTGCCGACCTCGGGATATTTTTCAATGACCTCCATCAACTTATCGCCGGGATAGCGTTTGACTGTGGAACGTCCTTTTGAAATAATAGTGGCTGAACGGGCCTCGCCGGAGATTGCGGACATCTCGCCGAAATACTCGTCAGGTTGGACAATCTCTGCGATCTTTTTTCCGTCCCGGACCACTATTATTGCACCGCGGATAAGTTTGAAGAAATCCTTGTCCGTATTGTTCTGCCTGATAATGACATCGCCGTCATTGTATTCTTCCACATCCGGATTAACCAGATAGGCCGGCAGACTTTCCTCTGTGATTACAGTCTTTTTCAGCACCTCTTCAATGCTTGTTATTCCATCGCGCGCCTTCTGAAGGGCGGCCATCCTCAAGGTCTTCATGCCTTCCTGCATGGCGATCTTTCGTAACTGATCTTCAGGCACGCTTGCATTAATAGCCTTGCTGACCTCATCCGTGACTTCCATAAGTTCAAAAAAGCCGACCCGCCCCTTGTAACCTCCTCCTTTACAGACAGTGCATCCACGAGGCTCATATAACTGAAGACCATCGATCTCTTCTTCCTGAAACCCCATGGACATAAGCTTTTCCCTGTTTTTCTCCCTCATGGGGGTCTTGCATTCATTGCACAGCCTTCTGCCAAGCCGCTGCGACTGGACCATGGTGATAGAAGAGGCAACCATAAACGGAGGGATCCCGATGTCAACCAGACGGCCGATGGTTGCGGGACAGTCATTGGTATGAAGTGTTGAAAGGACAAGATGGCCTGTCATTGCCGCCTTAATTGCAACCTCAGCGGTCTCCATGTCACGAATCTCACCAACCATGATGATATCGGGGTCCTGCCTCAGAAATGCCTTCAATGCCGCGGCAAATGTCATCCCCACTTCCGTATGAACGTTGACCTGGTTGATTCCCTTGAAGTTGAACTCGACCGGATCTTCAGCGGTCAGAATCTTGGTGTCTTCACTGTTAAGGGAGTTTAAGATCGAATAAAGGGTGACCGTCTTACCGCTGCCTGTAGGACCGGTGACCAGGAGCAGACCCTGTGGCCGATCAATACATCGCTGCAAGGCAGCATAAGTATCCTGTTCGAATCCAAGTTTAGTAAGATCAACGTTCAGTGAACTCTTATCCAGGATACGGAGAACCACGCTTTCCCCGAACAGTGTCGGAAGAGACGAGACACGAAAATCGACTGCCTTGTTACGTCCTATCCGCATCCTGATCCTGCCGTCCTGCGGCACTCTCCGCTCGGTAATATCCAAACTGGCAAGAATCTTCAGCCTTGAGATCAGACCGTTCTTGATAGTCATAGGCAGGTTCATTGATTTATACAGGGAACCGTCCAGCCGGTAACGAACCTGAAGCGACTTTTCATAGGGTTCAATATGAATATCGCTGACCCCGTCGGTTACGGCCTTAATCAGAATGCCGTTGACCAGCTTAATGATAGGCGCGTCTGAAGCGGAAAATTGATCGCCAAAGTCATCTTCTTCAATCGACTCTATCTCAAAACTTTCGGCAGCCTCCGATGCAAGAGCCCCGAAGTCATCGATCTGGACGACCTCTTCTTCTTCGACCTGCTCAACCTCTTCAATACCGCCGAATGACTTATATTCCTCGTCACTGATTTTATAATGAGTTCTATATGCCTCGATTATATCCTTTTCCGTGGAGACACAGACGGAAAGTCCTCTTTTGACGGCTGTCTGGATCTCCTCGACCATGGCCCCGTCCGTGGGTTCAGCCATGGTTACCTGGAGGGTCTTTCCAACCATGCGCAAAGGAAATGCCATGCATTTCTTGGCTGTTTCGTAGGGCAGTAGCTTTAAGGCCTCAGGGCTTGGCGGATCTTTTGAAATGATAACGGCAGGATAATTGTGAATGCGGCTTAAGACATTGAGCACCGTATCTTCTTCAATATACCCGAGCCGGACCAAAATACTCCCGAGTCTGCCCTTATTCTTCTTCTGAAAATCAAGCGCGGCATTCAGCTGAGTAGTGGTAATGTAACCTTCCTTACGCAGCAGGTCGCCAATTCTCATTTTACCGGCCCCGGACTGATCCTTGACCGTGGCTGAAAGACTCGATTTTTTAGTAGAAGATGTTGTAGCCATTTTCTTTTAGCAGAATAGATGAACGAGGATTTTAGTTTTAATTTTACAACAAAAAAACAAGTTTTACAAATAAAGGAGCAGGCCGCAATGAGCGGCCTGCTCCTTACAGATATTCAGGGGAAAAAATATTAAAACAGGCCCTTGACCTTGCCGGTTTCAACATCCACATCGATCCGGCGATATGCCGGATCAGAGGCTGTTCCCGGCATAAGGCTGATTGCGCCTGCAACCGGAACCACAAAACCCGCCCCCTTGTACGTAAGAATGTCGCGGATAGGCAGGGTCCACCCCTTGGGTACCCCCTTTAAAGTCGGATCATGGCTCAGGCTCAGATGACTCTTGACCATGCAGGTGCCCATCTCTTTAAGATCAGGATCACTTTCCATGCGTTTGAGCTTGGTTTGAGCCTCGGGCGAATAACTCACTCCATCAGCGCCGTAGACCTCTTTTGCAATCAGTTCTATTCGTTTGCTCAAAGGTGTGTCTAAATCATAGAGGAACTTGAAGTCATTGGGTTCCTCGCATGCATCAACCACTGCATCGGCAAACTCGAGCGCTCCATCGCCGCCGTGCTCCCAATGCCTGGAAAGGGCAACGCGCGCGCCGGCCTGCTCAGAGATGCGGCGAACAGCGGCGATTTCATCATCCGTATCCGTGTAAAACGCGTTGATACAGACAACAGGGTTAATGCCGGCCTTTTTCACGGTCTGGATGTGATGAATCAGGTTTACGCATCCCTGTTCAACCCAGCCCACATTTTCAGATCCATATTCTTCAGGCATTGGTTTGCCCGGAACCGGAATCGGTGCGCCACCGTGGCACTTCAAGGCCCGAATGGTGGCAACGACAACTGCGCAATTTGGTTTTAATCCACTAAAACGGCATTTCAGGTTCCAGAATTTTTCAAATCCGATATCAGCGCCGAATCCACTTTCCGTCACATTGTAGTCAGCCAGTTTCAGGGCGACCCGGTCCGCAATTACCGAGGACTGACCAATGGCGATATTGGCAAACGGACCTGCGTGAACCGTGACCGGCTGACCCTCAAGAGTCTGCATGAGATTCGGATTAATCGCCTCCACCATCCAGGCGGTCATTGCTCCGTCAACTTCGAGGTCTGCCGTGGTAATCGGTTCGTCCTTTCTATTGTAACCAACCACAATTTTAGCCATACGCTCGCGCATATCCTTGAGATCGCTTGCAACAGCCAGAATGGCCATGATCTCGGAACTCACCGCGATCGCGAATTTGGACTGCATCATTATACCATCCATCTTTCCGCCTATGCCGATGGTGATATTTCTTAAAGACTGAGCACAAAAATCCATTATCCAGCCCATCTCAATTTTCTTGGGATGGAAGTCCAGCCGCTTCAGGTTACGCTTTGCTAAAATTTCATCCGTATAGTTGGACTCATGCTGCATCCTGGAGGTAACCGCAACCATTGCCAGGTTATGAGCGTTCATAATGGCATTGATGTCGCCTGTAAGACCGAGAGAAAACGGGGTCAGGGGAATACACTGGGCCAATCCGCCTCCGGCCGCGCTTCCCTTGATATTCATCGTAGGTCCGCCGGATGGCTGCCGGATAGAACCGATAACGCTTTTCCCCCTCTTGCCGAGCCCCTGCACAAGTCCCATGGCACACGTACTCTTACCTTCTCCAAGGGGCGTGGGTGTAATGGCCGTAACATCTATATATTTTCCATCCGGTTTATCTTTCAGACGATCAAGTATTGCCCGGTAATCGAGTTTGGCCACATAATGGCCATGCGGCAGGAGTTCCTCCTTTTTAAGACCGAGCTTATCTCCCAGTTCATAAACTGTTTTCATACGTGATTCAGCCTCTTCAGCAATTTCCCAATCCTGGTATTTAGTCGGATCAAGAGCCATAAGATTCCTCCTTAATAAATTTATTCACTTTTACAATTTGAGATTCTTCCTGACAAACTCATAAATATTATGTCAAATCAGATTGTTAAATAAGGCCCATTTTATTCAACTTCTTTAAATCCATAAATTGCGTCAGACCTTCAAATCCCCCCTGTTATGCTTATCAAGCATAACCTCCCAAAACAAAGACTTTAACAACTCACCTCTCTTTTCACAGCGACCCGAATACCGACGGAAACATTGTTTTAAACCTCTCAAGAAGCGGAACCATCACTTCACGCATGGACGGTTCGGCCGCCTGTGAGGTGCGCAGTTTAAAAATATGCATCCACTGAGCAAGATTCGCATATGTTATGAGTTCGGTTTTGCAGGAGTTGGGCAGCACTGTTCTGGCTGCCTGGGGAGAGGCTGTTCCCAGAAGTTTGAGATATAACTTCTCCGTCTCCTCCATTGCACTCTTCCACAGCTGATATTGTTCGGTATCTTCTTCGAAAAACAGAGGTTTGATAAATGTGACCTGACTGCCGAATTTATCTTCGCTGTAACGGCAGTACCGCTGGCTCTCCTGGAGATAGGTACATGGACGATGGCGAACAATCTCATGAGTCACTGCCCGGTTTACCGTAAACAAAACGCCGACGTATCTGTGCCTTGCCAGAAGTTCCGGCTCCAATTCATCAACTTTCTTAAGCGGCATCTTTTCAACACTGACTCCGGACACGGCCTTCCACCCGCCTTCAGGCGCAAGATCAAAATAAAAGAGTGGATGACGTTCCGTAAGAAACCCGGCCATTGCACATACCAGGTCCACGTCATTATCTGCCTGAATCACTTCGCGAAAGGCCCGAACGGTTCCGGTTACCAACAATGCATTGTCAAGCCTGTCTATAAAGAGAAACTTGGGCATTGTACAGAGAAAAGGAATCACTACTCCCTCATCTTCAAACGATATTTTAAGCGTCAAAACGGCCATTTCCAAAACAGAGTTGTGTGCCCGCCTGATAATATTCTTAATAAACGGCTCTGCTGATCCCTCGGTGATCTTGTCTTCGCTTTTATAGCAAACCCTGCCGCAGGCCTCTATTCTGATGGCAAGACTCTGTTTATCAAGATCTTCCAGTATCTCGAATGAAGGGGGAACGACTATCATTATTGTCTCCTTTAATTATGTGGTTAAGTGGTTGAATGGGGAAACAACCTTCATTCCAACCACTCAACTACTAAACCAATCAACTACTCAACTCTACCCACCTGACTTCCAAAAAGGCGACATGGCGCGCAGGTTTTCAATAATTGGCGGCACCTTTTCAAGAACAAAATCGATTTCATCCTCAGTGTTGAACACGCTCAGGCTGAAACGGATGGAACCGTGGGCCGCTGTAAACGGAATACCCATTGCCCTTAAGACATGAGAGGGCTCCAGGGAACCGGAACTGCATGCAGACCCGGAAGAGGCACAGATACCGTACTGGTTGAGATGAAGCAGAATCGCCTCCCCCTCTACATATTCAAAGCTTATGTTTGAGGTATTCGGAAGTCTCTCGGTTTCGTGCCCGTTTAAGATGGATTTCGGCACAATCTTCAAGATCCCCTTCTCGAGTTTATCCCGAAGCTCCTTGACCCGTGAATTCTCAGCATCCAGATTTTGAGCCGCGACTTCACACGCCTTGCCAAGTCCCACAATGGAGGCAACATTTTCAGTGCCCCCGCGACGCCCCTTTTCCTGGTGACCGCCGACCATAAAGGGAACAAACGGGGTTCCTCTTCTGACGTACAGCACTCCCACTCCCTTTGAAGCATGCAGTTTGTGGCCTGAGAGAGAAAGAAAATCAACCGGGGTCCTTGAAAGATCAATCGGGATCTTGCCAACGGCCTGGACTCCATCCGTATGAAACAGAATCCCTCGGCTACGCGCGATCTCAGCCATTTCAACCACTGGAAATATAACTCCTGTCTCGTTGTTTGCCCATATTACGCTCACAATGGCGGTGTCATCGGTAAGGCTCTCTTTGTACAGACTCAAATCTATCGTGCCGTCGGGCCTGACCGGCAGCTTGGTAATCCTGTGAAAATGGCCGGTCATAGAGACTATGTTTGCACAGAGGTTTTTTACAGCCGGATGTTCGACTCTGGTCGTTACGATATGGTGTTTTTCAGGAAAAGAATAGAGAGCGGAAAGAATAGCGGTTGAATCACTTTCAGTACCGCAGCTTGTAAAGACGATTTCATCAGGTTCAGCGCCTAAAAGGGATGCAACCTGTTCCCTTGCGGCTGCAACACCCTTTCCGCCCTGACCGCCGAACGAATGCATGCTTGAAGGATTACCGTATAGTTCGGCAAAATAAGGCAGCATGACCTCCACCACCTCGGGGGCCACCATTGTGGTTGCGTTATTGTCCAGATAGATCACCTTATCCATCTTTATTCTTCCTCCACGATCAGGGTTTCCAGGACCTGCTCACGCAATTTTTTTTCCACATAATCCTTTAACGTGACCTGAGAAGCGCTACAGCTCACACACGCTCCCCTGAGAGAGACATAGACGTAATCGCCATCCACATCGATCAGCTCAATATCACCGCCGTCTTTTTTGAGCGCCGGACGGATCTCCCTATTAAGAACCTCTTCAATCAGCTTAATTTTTTTGATATTTGTAAGTCTCTTAGCTCCTCTTTCAAGTTTGATTTCAGTACCCGTAACAGCCCTTGCCGAAAGGATAAGCTCCTGAATGCGATCATGGCACTTTTCGCATCCGCCGCCCGCCTTGGTGAAATTTGTTACATCCTCAACCGTGGTCAAGTTGCTTTCTTTCACTGCCCTGACGATTTCAACATCCGTCACACCAAAACATTCACAGACCAACTCGCCTTCAGCCGTGGGCAACGGTACGCCCCGATAATTTGCAATAGCCGCCTCAAGCGCCTCACGGCCCATAACGGAACAGTGCATTTTTTCCTTTGGCAGGCCGCCCAAGAATTCCGCAATATCCTCGTTGGAGATATTCTCCGCCTCATCCAGGCTTATTCCCTTTATCATCTCGGTAAGAGCGGAAGATGATGCGATGGCGCTTGCACAGCCGAATGTCTTAAACCTGGCGTCAACGATTCTGCCTGCCTCATTGAGCTTAAAAGTAAGTTTCAATGCATCACCGCATGCCAGGGAACCGACCTCCCCCACCCCGTCCGGGTTGTCCACCTCTCCAACATTCCGGGGATTCAAAAAATGATCCTTTACCGTTTCAGTATAATTCCACATAAAACACGCCTAATATCTGAAGTTGTAAAAAAATGAAAAAGGCTTGATCATCCCACTCACCATAATTTCATGAATTTCAAAAATCAACACATGTTTTATTTCTGAGCGAGTCCTTAGTGAGTGTTTAGAAAAAAACGGTGTATCTGAAACGCGAGTTCAGGACCGATTCCATCTACGGAAGCCAGTTCATCTACGGATGCCTGGCCAATCTTTCTCAGACTGCCCAGAGAATTGAGAAGAGCGCTCTTTCTGACCGGACCCACGCCTGGGATAAGATCCAGCTTTGACTTCATGGTCTCTTTTCTCCGAAGTCTCCTGTGAAACGTGATGCCGTAGCGGTGAGACTCATCTCTGATCCGCATGAGAAAGAGTAGAACCGGGTCATATCTTTTTAACAGAATAGGATTGCTGCGGCCCGGTCTGTACAATTTCTCACCCGTTCCTTCCCCCCCTTTTGCAATAGCCGCCACGTCAAGCTTTCCAACAAGTTCCATTCCATCAAGAACGCTCAATGCAACGTTAAGCTGGCCTTTGCCGCCGTCTACCATCAGAAGATCGGGGAATTTTATTTCTTCCACACCCCTTTTGAACCTGCGAGCAAGGACCTCCCGCATCATGGCATAATCATCCGGTCCGGAAACAGACCTGATTCTGTAATGACGGTAGTTTTTCTTATCCTCCTCGCCATTGCTGAAACTTACCAGAGAACCGACCGCAACCTCGCCTCCGATATTGGAAATATCAAGACATTCGATCTTCAAGGGTTCCCTGTCCAGACTGAGCCGTTTCTTGACCGCTGAAGAAAGCGCTTTCCACGCCTCGACTTTTTCCTCCTTCTGTTCAAGGAGCTGGACGGCATTGGCCTCTGCCATGAGAATGAGTTTCAGTCCCAGACCCCGTCTGGGAAGTCTCAGACATACCCTGCTTTCTTTAAGGTCATTCAACCATTCCGATACAAGCTCCTTGTCCGGAATAGATTGGGACAGAAGAACTTCATGGGGCACATGATTCTTGTTTCCGTAATAGCGCTCCACCACCTGTGCCAGAATTTCAGAATCTTCTCCCACTGGATCGGGGAAAAAATATGATCGATGTCCGCTTACAGTTCCATTTCGCACTAAAATTACATAGACCGAAACAGCGGTTCCTTTTCTGTAAAATCCGAATGCGTCTTGATCCTTAAAATGAGGGGCCACAATGGACTGTTTTTCAAGAGTGTTCCGGATTGCCTGAATTCGGTCCCTTAAAAGCGCGGCCTCTTCAAAATTGAGCTTATCCGAGGCCTTTTTCATCGCGGATTCAAGTTCCCGAATCAATTCCAGATTTCGTCCCTCAAGCGCCATAAGAACATTTTTTACGCTCTTTAGATATTTGTCCTTATCGGCTTTGCCGGCACATGGCGCCGGACAGCGGCCCATCTGGAAATTAAGGCACGGTCGCATCCTCTGTCTGACGTTTTTCCCCTTGCATTGTCTCAAAGGGAATAGACCGTTTAAGTAGTTCAGAGTCTGCTTCATGGCTGAAGATGACGCATAGGGGCCGAAATACCTGGAACCATCCCTGACTCTGCGGCGGCTCATGAACACACGGGGCCACGTTTCTTTCACAGTAACCTTGATGCTCGGATAGTTCTTGTCATCTCTGAGATCGATGTTGTATCTGGGGCGATGCCGCTTGATCAAAGAGGCCTCAAGGATCAGTGCCTCTTTTTCCGTGCTGGTCAGAATTGTCTCAATTCGTGATACCTTTTTGAGCATAACCGAGGTCTTCCCCGAATGGTGCTCGTCGGAACGCGAGTACGAGGCAAGCCGTTTTCTCAAATCCTTGGCCTTGCCGACATAGAGCGTCTGACCCGCATCATCCTTCATGATATAGACCCCGGATTGATGCGGTACAGAACCGAGAAATTCAGAAATAATCAAAACCATGGTAATGCAACAAAAAAAGAAGGTACAAAAAAGTTACGCCTTACAAATTCAACAACTTCTCCGCCTTACGTATTGCAGGCTTTACCATTAAGGACAACAATGAACGCCGGGCAGACACTTCCGGCATACGGATCGGAGTACATCTGGATACCAGCAGTGAGATATCCTTGCTGCTTCCCAGGTAATAGACGTTCGGCCCAATATTTACCACCCTTGAATCCAGTCGCCTGGCCCCCATTTTGATATACCGGCTTACGCTCGAACCAGGGTCTTCCATGTCTCCAAAAAATCTTGCCCCGCATGGACATGTTTCCACGCAGACCGGTTCCATTCCCTGTTCCACCCTTTCTATGCAAAAAGAACATTTGTCGGCCCTCGGCTTTTCCGTTTGAGTATTCATGTAACGGGCATGATATGGGCAGGCATCGACACAGGCTCCGCATCCTATACAACGTTCGCCGTCTATCCTGACAATCCCGTTGACCGGGTCTTTCCAGGTTGCGGCCACGACCATCTTTTTTTCATTACCGGTAACAGGGTCGGAATATGATATCTCGGCCAAAGGCGCGGGGCAGACATTCACACAGGCCGGCTCATCGCAATGGTTGCAGTGACCGGGATAAAAGGTAAACGCAATTCCCTGCCTGGTCCTGCTGGGTCCCAATGTTTTTACCCAGCTCCGATTCAAATCATCAGGAACATTATGTTCCGCCTTGCACCCAACGACACAGGAATGGCACCCCATGCACCTGCCTAAATCTATCACCATAGCATATCGGATCAATTTTTCGCCTCTTTAGAATCTGTTTTGATGGCGTCATCAAACGGAAGTGTAAATGTAAAAGTAGTTCCTTTTTCCGGTTCTGATTGAAATGAAATCGAACCGTTATGCCCCTTTTCAATAATTTCTTTACACGAGGGCAACCCCAGGCCGTCTCCGTCCCGCTTTGTTGTGAAATGAAGCTGAAAAATCTTGTTCTTTACAGAGTCCGGTATGCCTGTTCCAGAGTCAACGACACGCACAACCGCCGACCCTTCTTCTCTGGAAAGTGAGACTTTTATGGTGTCGCCGGGAGATGATGCCTGTGCAGCGTTAAGGATCAAATTTGAAAGCACCCTTCTGATGCCCAGACTGTTGAATTTGAGATCAGGCATATTTTCATCAATTTCAAAATCGATCCGCAACCCTTTAATATCCGGATGAATAGACAATTCCGATTCAACCACCTCGGTCAGCAGAGCGCTCAAGGAGCCTGATTCCATAAAAACAGGGTGATGCAGCCTCTTTGCATTTGCCAGGGCGACTTTCATCATTTCCGCCAGATTGCTCCGCGCATCCTTCATGAACTTCAAGTACCTGTGCAATTTCTTGTCATCAGGCAGGCTCTTCTCCAACCGGTCAAGAAAGAGAAAGACCGACAGCAGATTTTTCATGTCATGGATAAGGATATTGGCCTTTTCAAACTCCTCTGCAATAAGTTCCGTATCTTTCCTGATTCTCTGACTCAGAGTCTTCATCATGGAGACAAGAGATTTGGGCTGACGGGCAAGATATTCCTGAAATTGATCCGATTTCAATTCCAAAAGCAGGCATTGACCTATGGCCTGGACCGTGGCGGAGCGTGGCTTGTCCTCTATAATTGCCATCTCGCCGATGTAATCCCCGGGATTGATTACGGCAATCGACCGGCTTTCCTTGAACACCTTAAGAGAACCTTTAAAAATAATATACATCTCCTTTCCCGGTTCACCTTCATTGCACAGATTCTCGCCAGGAGAAAGGTTTACCTCGGAAATCTTTTCTGCGAGACTGAAGAGGTCTTCCTCGGAAAAAAACTCAAACAGATCAATCCGTTTAAGGTATTTCACTCGTTCATCCGTATTCATAATTGTTATTCCCGGGTGGTCATATTTGCTGA
>DAOVYS010000221.1 GCA_030635485.1 Pseudomonadota bacterium
ACAGGAATGGAGAGGTCGGCATCATCGGACCGCAGGGCAGAGAACGTGAACGTTATCACCTGAACTACGGCGCTCAGATGCTGGTTGCCGATGGTTCGGAAGTTGAGTCCGGCGCCCTGCTCGCTGACTGGGATCCATACACGATTCCAATAGTGAGCGAAATCGGCGGTACGATCAAGTTCGGTGATATCGTTGAAGGCTCGACCATGCAGGAGCGCGTGGACGAGGTAACCGGCAAGTCCAGTTATGTAATTGTTCAGTCCAGGGCAACACAGATGAACCCGAGAATCACGATCAAGGACTCCAAGGGCCGGAGCACTAAGCTCCCGTCAGGGTCCATTGCCCGCTATTCATTGGCTGTAGGGACGATTATAAACGTTAAAGAGGGGGACTTGATCGAACCCGGCAAGATATTGGGCAAGATTCCGAGAGAAACTACCAAGACCAAGGACATTACAGGTGGTCTGCCGCGTGTAGCCGAATTGTTTGAGGTCCGTAAACCCAAGGAATATGCGATCATCACGGAGATCAACGGCAGGGTGAGTTTCGGCAAGGATCTTAAGGGCAAAAGACGGGTCATTGTCACGCCTGACTTAGGTGATTCCAAGGAATACCTGATCCCCAAAGGCAAACATATCGGCGTCCACGAGGGAGATTATGTAAGGGCCGGTGAAGCGCTCATGGATGGGTCGCCCAACCCCAACGACATTCTGCGCGTTAAGGGAGTCAAGGAACTGGCCAAGTTTCTTGTCAACGAGATCCAGGAGGTTTACCGTCTGCAGGGCGTTAAAATTAATGACAAGCATATAGAAGTGATAGTTCGCCAGATGCTGCGCCGGGTCCAGATAACGAATGTCGGCGACAGTACGTTCATGTTGGGTGAGCAGGTTGAGTGGTGGCGGTTTGTCGAAGAGAATGAAAAGATTGTAAAGACGGGTGGCAAGGCCGCTGTGGCTGAGCCGCTTCTTCTTGGAGTGACAAAGGCATCCTTGAGTACGGACAGCTTTATTTCAGCCGCATCGTTTCAGGAGACCACAAAGGTCCTCACAAACTCCGCCATGGCTGGACGCGTTGACCATTTGGTCGGACTTAAAGAAAACGTGATCATGGGCCGTCTGGTTCCCGCCGGCACAGGCATTGAGCCTTATACAGCTAACTGGGGACTCACAGAGACCTGATTCCACAAGGGTTCAGGGGGGTCGGAGGTTGACGGATTTGTAATGCTTGACTGGTGAAATCCATGGCATAAAAAATCGCAAAATAACCCGTTGATGTGGATGGTGTCAGCGGGTTATTTTTTGTTGTCGGAATAGGATCACAGATTGTCCTTGACAAGTAGGGCAAGTTCTATTATTAATCTCTGTTCTCCCGTTTATTACACAGCTCATTTCAAGATGTTGTGTTCAGGGTTCAGGGTTAAACAGGGAAAAATTCCGGTGAACCTTGAACCCGGAATCTTTAATAGTATTAAATAAGTTTTTTGGAGCTTTGATTTATGCCGACTATCAATCAACTCGTGAGGCACGGACGCAAGAAGATTTTAAGCAGGACCAACACGCCTGCACTAAAAGGGTCGCCTCAGAAAAGAGGTGTGTGTGTTCGTGTTTACACCACTACGCCGAAAAAGCCTAATTCCGCCTTGCGTAAGGTGGCCAGGGTCAGGCTTACAAACGGGATAGAGGTGACATCATACATTCCCGGCATTGGACACAACCTCCAGGAACATTCAGTGGTGCTCATCAGGGGTGGAAGGGTAAAGGACCTGCCGGGCGTGCGATATCATGTAGTTCGTGGAACTCTGGATGCACTGGGTGTGAGTGACCGCAGACAGGGTCGTTCCAAGTATGGAGCAAAACGGCCTAAATAATATTCAGCCGGAGATAAGGGGTCCGGGAACAAAAGCCTGTCCAATGGTTGGGATTTTTGAGGATGGGCAATGTTCTGACACAGGACTCCTTTATTGCGAATAGGAGTGAACAATGCCGAGACGTAAACTGATCGCAAAGAGACCAGGCATCCCTGATCCGCGATATAACAGCATGTTGGTATCTAAATTTATCAACGGTATTATGTTGCAAGGCAAGAAGAGTATTGCCAGGCGGATTTTTTACGATGCAATGGATATTCTGAAAAAAAGAATTTCCGAAGAGGAGCCGATTGCGGTTTTCGAAAAGGCCATGGACAAGGTTCGGCCCCGCGTGGAAGTAAAGTCCAGGCGTGTGGGCGGGGCTACATATCAGGTTCCGGTGGAAGTCAGGCCTGAAAGGCGTAATGCCCTGGCAATCAGGTGGATCGTCGATTTTTCACAGAAACATTCCGGGAAATTCATGGCTGAAAAGCTTGCGGCTGAGTTGCAGGATGCATACAATAACCGCGGCGCCTCTGTGAAAAAACGTGAGGACACGCACAGGATGGCCGAAGCCAACAAGGCCTTTGCACATTATCGGTGGTAAGGGCAAAATTATCTCCTGCGTTGACAGGAATGTCGTTTTAGGGTAATATAAAAGATTTCCTGGTTCAAATCTGTAAAGAGAATGTACTCTGCCTGACCATCTGACGGAAACAATGATCAGGCGGCGCTTTTCAGGGGAAAGCAAGTAGGTCGGCCTCATTGTTCCGGCCCCACGGGCAGTTAGGAGAGATTGCTTGGTGAAAGCAACAGAGGGGTTGAGGGAAATAATCAGTCGTGGAACCCAACGTCTCAATTGCGCGAGTACGCAATATCGGTATAATGGCCCACATCGATGCGGGCAAGACCACTACCACTGAACGAATTTTATATTACACGGGCCGATCCCATAAGATAGGCGAGGTCCATGACGGCGCTGCGGTCATGGATTGGATGGAGCAGGAGCAGGAGCGGGGCATTACAATAACAGCGGCAGCCACGACCTGTATCTGGAACGATCATAAAATAAATATAATCGACACCCCCGGACATGTTGACTTTACCATAGAAGTGGAGCGATGTTTAAGGGTGTTGGATGGCGTAATCGCAATATTTTGTGCGGTTGGGGGAGTTGAGCCCCAATCCGAGACGGTCTGGCATCAAGCCGACCACTATTCGATCCCCCGGATCGCCTTTATAAATAAAATGGACCGGATCGGCGCGGACTTCGAGCGTGTCATAGACATGATGGTCGATCGCTTAGGAGCCAATCCCCTTCCCGTCCAGATACCGGTTGGCAGCGAGGATCAGTTCCAGGGTGTCATAGACCTCATTTTAGAAAAAATGTTGGTTTTTGATAAGGAGTCCCAGGGATTAAATGTAATTGAAAAACCGATCCCGTCTGATTTCATAGATCAAGTCACGGCCGCACGAATGGCCCTTATCGAGAAGTTGGCCGACTTCGATGAAAGGGTCATGGAAAAGTATCTGGAAGAGCAACCTATATCCGCCTCTGAGATAATTCAGGCAATCAGGCTCGCAACCTTACGGTTGGAGCTGGTGCCGGTTTTTTGCGGCAGCGCATTCAAGAATAAAGGCGTTCAGCCGCTCTTGAACGCCGTGATCTCATATCTGCCTTCTCCCATGGATGTGCCGGCTATAAAGGGAATAAACAAAGAGGGTAAAATTGAGGTCAGAGAGACGAACGAGAAGGAAAAGCTCTGTGTTCTGGCGTTCAAGCTAACCACAGATCCATTTGTGGGCAATCTTGCTTACCTGCGCGTCTATTCAGGCGTGTTAAAGGCCGGAGACAAGATATACAACCCGTCAAAGCGAAAAAAGGAAAAAATAGCCCGAATTGTCAGAATGCACGCCAACAAGCGTGAAGAGTTGAAGCAGGTCGGGCCCGGCGATATCGCAGCAGTTGTCGGCCTGAAGTTCACCACCACCGGCGACACCTTATGTCAGGCAGGCGACAGCCTCCGGCTTGACACCATGGATTTTCCGGAGCCGGTTATCAGTACGGCGATTGAGCCTAAAGGGGTGACGGATGAAGAAAAACTGCGCGAAAGCCTTGCAAAGATTGCAATAGAAGACCCATCATTCAGGACCACTGCTGATCCTGATACAGGCCAGATCTTAATTTCCGGTATGGGTGAACTCCATCTTGAAATTATCACGGATCGGCTGGTCCGTGAATTCAAGGTCGGCGTCAATGTTGGAAAGCCCCAGGTCGCATACAAGGAAACCTTTGAGGGAACTGCAAAGGCCGAGGGCAAATTTGATCAGCATACCGGTGGAAAAGGACAGTATGGCCATGTGTGGCTTGAATTTCGGCCCATGGCAAGGGGATCGGGATTTGAGTTTGAAAACTGTGTGGATGAAGAGATTGTTCCTGCGGAATTCATCATCGCGGTTAAAAAGGCGGTAGAGTCGGGCCTTGATTCAGGTCCACTTTTGGGTTTTCCGGTAGTGGACGTCAAAATCAGCCTGGTGGACGGGTCCTATCATCAGGAAGATTCCACTGAACAGGCATTCGGTGTTGCCGCGGCCATGGCATTCAGGAAAGGGGCATTAGAGTCTCGGCCCGTCCTACTCGAGCCGATCATGAAACTTGAGGTTATACTGCCCGAGGCATACCTTGGGGACGTTATCTCGGACTTAAACAGCAAGCGGGCACGGATTTTCGGAATGGAAGGCCGTGAGAGCGGTCATCAGGTCTTAAAGGCCCAGGCGCCGCTCGCCGAGATGTTCGGATATTCAACAGATCTTCGCTCCGTCACACAGGGCAGAGCAATTTTCACAATGCAATTTGCCTGTTACGACAAGGTGCCGGAAAATATTGCCGAACAGATAATAAAAAAAGTCAGGGGATTTATTTA
>DAOVYS010000194.1 GCA_030635485.1 Pseudomonadota bacterium
AACTGATAATTAACGACATATTTATTTATGGGTAAAGGGCAGCCCTAACCCAGACAAACTGGAATTCTTTATACGTTCACGAGCATGAGCACGTTCACGGCACGGTGCTCCTAATGTTGAGACTGATCAGCGCTCCTTACATTATCTTACTGGTGTCACTTTTTTGTATTGCACCCATTCAGATTGATCAATATTATCAGCTGAAAATTCCTTTTACAATAGATATCAGCTGAGCATATGTTTCCAAATTGGTTGTACCTGGCGTAATCGTGTCGATGTCCGTTTTCAAAAGCCCCGAGAGCTCGTTCAGTGCGTCGAGGCAGATATAAATGACCTTTAGGACGGGGACGCAAAAAAAGAGTGGGATAGCCTGGATTCAACCGGCCGTTCTATCTTTGCTGAAAAGCTGAAATAACGAATAGGGCAGCCCCGCATAAAAAGTGCCCGTCTTGATGGGATAAAAGATTGTTACAAAATCAAAAAAATGGGATTTCCTATATAGTCCGCGAAATTTTGGACTGTCGAGATACTATCTGTAAAAACAAAAAAGGTTTGCTGCTATGGATTTGTTATTAAACGATATTGAAACCCGCGTTTTGGGGGCACTCATGGAAAAAGAGGTCACCACCCCGGAATATTATCCCCTGTCCTTAAACGGATTAACTGCTGCCTGCAACCAAAAATCAAACCGTTCACCTGTAGTCTCATTTGGTGAGGAAACAGTGGTGCGGGCCATTGATACTCTGAAAGAAAAGCGACTAGCAGTTCCAAGCAATATTGGCAGAGTTCCCAAATATACCCAGAATTTCACCAAATCACACAATCTCATAGCCCCAGAGGCCGCAATTCTTTGTGTCCTGTTTTTAAGAGGTCCTCAGACAACAGGAGAACTGCGCGGCCGTACCGAACGTATGCACCGTTTTGACGGACTGGAAGCGGTGGAAGAATCACTGAACAACCTGACAGAACTGGAATATGTCACCAAGCTGCCCCTCCAGCAAGGCAGGAAAGAACACCGCTACACCCATCTTTTGGCTGGCGAGCCTGACATGTCGGAAGTTGCTGCCGAGACCCATCCGGAAAAGGCTACCCTGGTTGTGCGGGCTGAAAATGAACGGATACTTGCCCTTGAGCAGGAAGTGGCGGAACTGAAAGCTGAAATTGCTGAGCTGAAAACAGATTTTGAAAATTTTAAAGGCCAGTTTGAGTAACAAAAAAGATGTAAATCTCTACCTGTCAACCTGTCCAGTATGTTTGGAAATATATTGATCTCTAGGGGGTTGGTTTTATCTTCGGCCACTTAGAGCCCGGCAGGGTGCATTCCATGCACCATTACAAAATTCGTGGGTGGCGACTGGTTGAAATAATTGCCTGAAAAATGAAAATTCCTATACTATGAGCTTACAAAAAGTGAAATCAACTCTATGTGACATGTTGAAGGAAACATATCTATCAATGTCAACCGTTCCAGTTTATACCCGGCTTTTATGAAATCCTTTGCATCCCTTGAAAAGGTTGAAGGATTACATGAAACATACACCAGTTTCCGTGGATGAATTGCGCTAACGACATACCTGGCCTTTTTGGAAAGGCCGGCTCTTGGGGGGTCGGCAATAACCACACCTGGACTAAATCTGCCGGGGCTTAGTGAAGAAACGGAGTATTGTATAAATTCAAGATTTTCGATTTTGTTGGCCTCTCTGTTTTTCTGAGCCCATATTATGCATTTTCTATCAATATCAACGCCAATTCCGAAATCCGCATCTTTTGAAAGATACAAAGAGAAGAAGCCGACTCCGCAGCCGAGATCGAGAAAATTGTCATTTTTGCTTAATGCTGCGTATTCTCTTACTATCTCCATCATTTTAGACCGCAAAAAAAGATTAACCTGGAAGAAACAGTTTATATCCCGATTGTAAGATAAACCGTTTATTATTTCTTTTATTACTGTATTTTCATTAAAGGAAAAGTGGGCCTTACTATCACACCCGATTGCAGCCTTAAACTCTTTATATCCCGAATAGTAAGGTTGAACAAATATTTCCGCCAGCGCCTTTGAGAGAAGCATGCATCCATTTGACGGGAAAGCAACAAGCTTGTTTGTTCCCTTTTTGTAGAAACCTGTTTTGCCGTCTTTATTGTTTTTAACTGAAGCGTGAGACCTGTATTGATATCTGTTCTGAAAAATAATATCAATTACAGGGATATTGTTATTGTCAATTTTTGCGATTCTTACAAGGCTGTCTGTCAGAATTTTTTGTTTTATCAACAATTCTTCATCATAATCAATATGAAGATAATCGCAGCCTCCACAAAGCTCAAAATTACAGCACTTCGGCTCAATCCTCTTTTCTGAAGGCTCAAGTATTTCAACAATATTTGCAAAGGCATGATCTTTCTTTTCAGATGTCACATCTACCTTTACAAGTTCATCAGCAAGAGCAAAAGGAACAAATACAGCCCTTTGATCATAAAATCCAAGCCCGAAACCGCCATAAACAGATTTTACTATTTTCAAATCAAATGTGTTCATATAGATTACTTACTTAGAAATCAGGGCAAACATAAGGGTAAGGTCTTGAAAAATTACTTTTGTATCTGCTTTGAAAAGTCTTATATTTCAAGAACTTACCCCAATCTTGCCAATCTTGTGTTCCGTCAGATATCCGTGAGGACGCGATCAAGCAAATTTGAAGGCTCAATTCCCCGGCATGTTCATCTGCATTTAATGGCCGTGACCAGCTTTTCCTACTCAGAGTCCGTATGCTGTGCTGGTGAACGTTACATTATTTTTGCTTGTCCAGATCGGCTACCGCCTTTTGCACAAGCCGTTGTACCATAGAGTCTAATGTCACTCTGCCGGCCTCTGACAAAGAGACGCCCAGAACAGAGGTCGCCTTGGCGCCCACCTCCATTTTGTCTTCAAAGTATCCTGATGTGACCTGCTCGGATGTTGAGGCATCCATCACCTTGTAGCGCAACCCTATTATCCATACACCTGCTGTATCGATGGTTCTGACCGAGCGTCCGGCTGTTGAAATAACCGAACCATCAATGCCGCCTACAAGAGTCCCTGCTATTCTGCCTATCGTTGACAAATCGATTCCCTGGCCGGCCTGGGCCACTTTCTCTGCCTTTAAAATATCAAATTTTACAAACCACTTTGTCGACTTGAACTTACCGCGTTTGAATTTTTTAAGGGCATTCGGGTCACCCATGTTTACGGCAAGACTTATCTCATTCAGCATGGGACCCAAGTCGGACCGTTCCAGTATGCCAAAATTGGCATTGGACAGCTCCATCTCGCCAAAATCGGCGATATTATTGGATGTTATTTTTTGGGCAAAGGTGGCATTGTTGCTTTTGATCCGGCCTGGAAGCACCACGAGCGTGGGACCCTTTTTCCCGACATTTACATAGTTGATCGGTTGATACATCGCCTTGTCAGCCTTGACGTTGGCCCTTTCCGATGAACTGGGAATACAGCCTGACAACATGCAGGCAACTGCAAAAAACGCTGGAATAACAAAATAACCGATTTTCATATTAAATCTCCTTAATGTTGTGATTTATCCTGATTATAACGAATTTGGGGAAGGAAAGCCTTGCGTCGTTTTTGGTAAGGGATGGGACGAAATAACTTTCCCGTCTACGCGCTCAGGTTTAGGTTGGATTTGGAGTCTGAAGGTGAGATGCATAGATGGGGGAGTTATTTCGTCCCCATCCCTGAATTACGAAAAGATACCATTTTGTGTTTTCGTGTGTCAAGTTATCTATTATTTGCCCGGCAGGGGTCGGGAAATAAGGAAAAACTCCAATCAAAAAAACCTTGAACCTTTGAACCATTTCTAATAACTCTGGTGAAGTCTATTCAAATCGGCTATATTCATACTTTTTCGAAAAATTCGACCGGGAAAAGGTAACCGATCACTGGGTAGCAAAAGTCCTGCAGGATTGCACCCCCTATTCCTGCGAACGTTACGAAAAAGGAGATTTAGATGGGAGCACAAGTAATTGATGTCGTTATTATCGGCGCTGGTCCCGCAGGATTGCAGGCCGCAGTGCATGCTGTTCGGAAAAAGGCTTCCGTGCTTGTCCTGGGAAAGGCGAAACGAAGCGCCATATACAGAGCCCATGTAGAGAATTACTTGTGTGTAGACGGAGTTACTGAAGGAAGCGAAATGCTTAAGGTGGGCCGCGAACAGGTTGTGCGATTCGGGGCGGAGATTGCAGAGGAAGACGCGCTTGAGATCCAAAAAAAAGCTGATTTTTTTCTAGTCAGGACAGAAACCGGAAAAGACGTTACTGCCAGGACCCTGATACTTGCAACCGGCACCACCCGTTCGAAACTGAACGTAAAAGGAGAGAAGAAACTGCTTGGCCTGGGAGTGAGCTATTGTGTGGACTGTGACGCCAATTTTTTCCGAAATGTCCCTGTGGCAGTGGTCGGAAACGAGAGTTCGGCTGTGGACGGCGCCCTTACTCTACTTGGTTACGCGTCCGAAGTATTCCTTATCGCAAAAAAAATATCCGTTTCAGAAGAACTTGGAAGAAAACTCGCAGACAGCAAAATTAAACTGATGGAAGGAACGTGGGTCAAAGAGATCATCGGTGATTCCGAATTAAAGGGACTTCTCCTGGAGGATGATTCCACGTTGATTGTTGAAGGCGTGTTTATTGAACTGGGCGCGAAAAACGCAATTGAACTCGCCACCACTATCGACGTGCAACTGGATACTGAAACCTTTTCCTATATTGCTACTGATAAAAAACAAAAAACCAACATCCCAGGTATCTATGCTGCCGGCGATGTGGCAGGCCCGCCGCATCAGATGGCCAAGGCCGTGGGAGAGGGATGCGTGGCCGGATGGAAAGCGGCAAATTTTGCCCGGATCATGAAAAAGAAGATGTGATGGGGGGTCAGGGATTTCAAGGTTTAGGGTTCCAGAAAAACTTAAAGATCAGGTTGCGTTTTATCTCTCCTTTTGCTATATGAGCGAAATAAGAATTATCGGCCCTCCGGTGGATTGTTAATGGATGATTCCAGGTGGGACGATTCCTCTGTTGCCCATATGAAATTGGCGCTTAAAGAGGCCCGAATGGCCGGAAAACGGGGTGAGGTTCCGGTAGGCGCCGTTATCGTGGACCCGGACGGAAATGTCCTTGCCAATAACGGCAATCGGTGCATTGAACTGAATGATCCAGGCGGCCATGCCGAGATGCTGGTCATGCGACGGGCAGGCGCCCGGATCGGCAACTATCGCTTGACAGGTTCCACTCTGTATGTAACCTTAGAACCGTGTGTGATGTGTGCCGGTGCCATGATCCATGCAAGGATACAGCGGCTGATATTCGGGGCGCTTGATCCAAAGGCCGGGGCAATAGTCTCGATGTATCAGATCGGCGTTGACCGGAGACTTAATCACACAATTGAGGTTCAGGGCGGTTTGATGGCTGAGCAGAGTTCCCGGCTTCTCAAGGATTTTTTCAAGACCAGAAGGA
>DAOVYS010000068.1 GCA_030635485.1 Pseudomonadota bacterium
GAGGAATGGGGCAATATGGTGGAAAAACAAAAAAAGGGTTACAGAATATCATCTGTAACCCCTTGTTATTACTGGGGTGAGCGATGGGACTTGAACCCACGACCTCCGGGGCCACAACCCGGTGCTCTAACCACCTGAGCCACGCTCACCACAAAACAATAATTGTCTGCATATAAGATAGATATTTGAAATATCTTATATTGTTCTTTGTATTCCCACCTTGAAAAGTATGCCTGACGAATTGACGCCATCTTTTATAATAGATTGTCGGTTTCTTGGCAAGCGTAAAGTTTTTGCCCCGAGGCCTTGTTACACCTCTTTTCCGCAGTGTTTGCAAAGCTTGGCCTGGGCCTTGATGATCACTGCGTACTAGCGATCTCTCTGTTTCTGGTGAGCCGTACAAGTATGATTGAGAGCGGGAGGACACCTCGGCGCAATGTTATTGTGTTTGAATGTGTGGTTCCGGATAGGGTCGATACAGACAAGGTCATTAATCTGTTCGAGTAGTTCACATGCCTGCAGCCTGCCATCGGGCTTGGCCTTTTCGTCTGTAATCAGGTAAAGGACCGGTTCAAGATTTTTTTCTTTAACGCATGTGTCAAGTTTTGCAAGAGCATCTTTTTCCCGGGTCAGCCGTTTGTCCTTTGCTTTGATATCTTCCGGATCGATAATAGAGTCGGTGAATGCATCTTTGCTGTACACGGTCATCGGAGTTCCTGATTTAGCGCCGGGAGTCATCATGTATCTGAAAGATGCCACATGGCCGTATTGCTCCTCGGCTTGCTTCCAGCCGTTTACAAACAGCTTACACTCATCGTTCAGGCAAATGAATATAATCTCGGATCCCCAGCCCAGCCCGTCGCCAACGTGGATCGGTGGAGCGGTACAGCATGATAATTTTGAGTTGCAGTATGGACAAGAGTGTTCTTCATCAAGGTACTTGAGACATGATTCACTGGTGAGAGCCAGCATGTGAATACCCCCAAAAAAAATTAAGTAGATATATTTGAAAAGAGTAGCGGTAAGTTTTATTTTTTAGAACCATAAAATATAATTCAAAATCGTTCAGAGGTCAATATGCAATATAAAAGAAAGTCTTACAGAAAAACAAAAAGAGATCATGATGGAATTAATGGCGTAGATTCGCGGCGGTATGTTGTGTGGGGGGATGGCCGGATGTCGAACTCTTCGGATATTTTGTTATGATTTTAAGGGGTTGTGGCTGTCGTGCAAAACCGGCCTTCTGATGATTCAGGGAGAAAATAGATTGACATTTAAGAGTGGAAAAATTAACAATGTGTTTTTTGAAGTCTTTCAACTTTCGTGGTCTCGATTTGTATATCGGGGCCATTCTTTATTTGTTAATAAGTGTCCATTCGGAAATAGAAGATTTCCGGATGGAGGTGTCGTCAGGCGTCAGGGATGGATCGGCGCTGATAAGGATTCGTACAGAAGGTTACCATGAAAAAAACTGAGATTTCGCGATATTCCAAAGCCGGCGTTGATATTGATAAGGGGAACGAGTTTGTTTCCAGAATCAAGCCGCTGGTTTCAAAAACCTTCAGGCGTGGCGTTTTAACGGAGATCGGCGGTTTCGGCGGACTGTTCGCCATTGGCGGCCAATACACGGATCCTGTACTTGTTTCCTCTACAGACGGCGTGGGGACAAAGCTTAATATCGCAGGCCTGTGCAAAAAACACGACACTATCGGAATTGATCTCGTGGCAATGTGCGTCAACGACATCGTGGTCTGCGGCGCAAAGCCTTTGTTTTTTCTTGATTATTTTTCAATCGGCAAACTTGATCTTGATGTTGCCACCGAAGTAGTGAAAGGGATAGCCGAAGGATGCGAGATGTCGAATTGTTCGCTTATTGGCGGGGAAACCGCGGAGATGCCAGGGCTTTACTCTCCCGGCGATTACGACTTAGCCGGCTTTTCGGTAGGAATTGCCGAACGGAAGAATCTTATTGATGGTTCCTTGATCAGGGACGGGGATAAGATTATCGGCCTTGCCTCAAGTGGCTTGCACAGTAACGGTTTTTCACTTGTCAGAAAGATTTTTTTCGAGGAAATGGGCCTGACTGTGAACGATAGCGTCAAGGAGTTGGGATGCACGCTTGGTGAGGAACTTTTAAGACCGACCAGGATTTATACTGAAACCCTGTTGAATGTTTTTAGAAATTTCAAGGTCAAGGGCGTTGTGCACATCACGGGCGGGGGGATTATCGACAACATTCCGCGCGTTCTTCCTCATGGCTGCAAGGCTATTATTAATGAGAACAGCTGGCCGGTCCCGCCTGTCTTTAAACTGCTTCAGGAAAAGGGCGGCATATCCGCATTGGAGATGTACAGGACCTTTAACTGCGGCATCGGAATGGTGGTTATTGTTGATGATAAGCTGGTTGAAGACGTGCTTCGGCAGCTTACCGCACTTGGCGAATCGCCTTTTGTTATAGGATCGGTGGCTGCCGCTTACCTGGACCGGGATGAGGAGGGTGCATCTTTCGTGGAAATAGTCGGATAGAAATGTGAAACTAAAAATTTGAAATCAGCACCATTATTCGTCATTCGTAATTCGTAATTCCACATTCATCTGTCCCTCCCTTGATTTTATAAACGGCATGGGGCAGACATTTAAGGATTGTCTCAATGTTTTCCCTTGCCGCTTTTTCGCTGCCGGGGACGTTTATGATCAATGATTCCTTTCTGATTCCTGCAATTCCTCTTGAAAGAACCGCATTTACGGTCTTTTTGAAACTTGCCTGACGCATTATCTCGCTGATTCCAGGCAATTCTTTCTCTATTACTGTCCGGGTCGCCTCAGGCGTCACGTCAGTCGGACTTACGCCGGTCCCGCCGGTAGTGACAATCAGGTCAATACGACGTTCGTCGGTCCATTCGATCAGGGTGGCCCTTATTGATTTTTTGCAATCCGGGACAATCTTGTAAGCGACAATTTCAAAACCGTTTTTTGCGAGAATGGTCTTTAAGGCCGGACCGCTCGTGTCCCGCCGTTCCCCTCTTGATCCCCTGTCGCTGATTGTCAGAACGCCGCAGGAACCGGTCTGTTTTTCCTTTCGGATATCAGCTGTTTTCTTGTTTGGCTGCCTCAATGACTTTTTCCGCCAGTTGACCTGGGAGTTCCTGATAGTGTGAGAATTTTACGGAAAATGAACCCCGCCCCCCGGTTATGGAGATAAGGTCCGGGGCGTATTCAAGGATTTCCGCCTGGGGCACCTGCGCTAAGATGATCTCCTTTTTTACCTCGGAATCCATTCCCATTACCTTGCCGCGTCTACCGTTCAAGTCGCCTATGACATCACCGACACATTCCTTTGGCATCCGGATGGTCATATCCATTATCGGCTCAAGCAGTACAGGCTTGCAGTCCGGCACTCCCTTTTTGAATGCAAGGGAACCCGAGATCTTAAACGCCATTTCAGATGAGTCGACGTTGTGGAATGAACCGTCCACCAGAGAGGCCTTGACGTCCACTAGAGGGTAGCCTGCAATAATTCCCCTGCTCATGGCCTCGATTATGCCTTTCTCAACCGCGGGAATGTACTGGCGCGGGATAGCCCCTCCCACGATTTTATCAACGAATTCAAATCCACCGCCTCTGGGCAGGGGTTCGATTTCCACCCATGAGTCGGCATATTGGCCTCTGCCTCCGGTCTGTTTTTTGTGTTTCCCCTGGACCCTTGTCTTGCCCTTGATTGTTTCGAGATAAGGCACTTTTGGGATATGGAGATCCATGGAGACACCGAATTTTCTCTTGATTTTTTCACCGGTTACCTGCAGATGGATCTGACCTGCGCCGGAGAGCAGGATTTCTCCTGTCTGAGCCCCCCTGTCAAGTCTTAAGGTCGGGTCCTCTTCAAGCATCCTTGAAATTGATGAGAAGAGCTTTTCCTCATCCCCTCTTTTGGAGGTGGTCACGGCGTATGACATTATAGGTTCAATCGGAGTAAGCTCTTCAAACACGATCGGCGCATTTTCCGCGCAAAGGGTGTCACCTGTCACGGTTTCCTTGAGTTTGGCAACTGCTGCTATCATTCCCGGACCCACCTGGTCCACGGGCTTCTGGCTTTTGCCTTCCATTATCAGCAGCTGACCGAATTTTTCAGAAGTCTCCTTTGTGGAATTGTAAAAAGTGTCATTGTCCAGGGTGCCGGAAAAGATTTTGAAGATGGTGAGCCGACCTGCGTAAGGGTCGGCCATTGTTTTGAATACCTGAGCGGAAAATGGTTCGGCAGGGTCAGGTTTTCGTTCTTGAATGTCATCGCTTCCCGGAACCGTGCCTACCCGGGACGGCCTGTCCCCGGGCGAGGGAAGGAGTGCGTTGACCGTATCCAGAAGTAGTGTTGTGCCCAGGTTTCCGGAGGCGGCTCCGACACACACGGGGTGTATCTTGCCGGACCTGGCAGCGTCTTTCAGACCTTTTTTGAGGTCTGTTTCCGACAGTTCAAGATCTTCTAAGTATTTTTCAGTAAGATCGTCGTCTGTCTCGGCAACCAGTTCCATTAGTTGTTCGCGGTATATCTCGACTTCATCGCTCATGTCGGATGGGATGTCGGTCTCATTTGCTTTCCCCGTGTCCGAATCGTCAAACATGTAGGCCTTTTGATGGACGATGTCCACCATGCCCTTGAAATTCGCTTCAGCGCCAATGGGCAGCTGGATGACAACCGGGTTCAGGGGCAAAGCGTTTTTGAGACTGGTAAGGGCTGTCTCGAAATTGGCCCGTTCCCTGTCCATTTTATTTATATAGATGATTGTGGGCAGTTCCCGTTTACTGATTACATCGCAGATCCTCTCAGACTGGTACCTGACTCCACCCACTGCATCAACGGTAAGAATTGCAGAATCGGCAATATTGGCTGCAAATATGGCGTCACTGGCAAAGTTGTCATCACCAGGCGTGTCGATCAGGTAGACATCGTGTTTTTTCCATGTGTACTGGTGAAAAGAGGAATTTATAGTGGCCTTTCTGCTCACCTCTTCCGGCTCAAAATCGAGCACCGATGTGCCGTCATCCACCTTGCCGAGGCGGCTGGTTTTCCCTGCCGCAAACAACATTCCCTCTGCCAGGGAAGTCTTCCCACTTTTTCCGTCGCCAAATAGTGCCAAATTGCGAATCAAGTTAGTATCCTGCATGTTCTTCTACTCCTGGTTGTTGTCAAGCAGAGTCAGCCCAGTGATGATGAGAAATGCAAAACAGGGCAGACGCTGTTTAAAATCAACCTTATAAGCTAGTTAATATTATTTTCGCCGAACCTCCTGAGTCTCTCGTTTGCCAGATATTACATCAAAAACTAAAAATTTGAAAAAGACTTGGCATGTTATTCGGAAATCACATGTAAAGTCAAGTAACTATTTGGATAGCCCATTGTCATCTTTTATATAACCTGATATGGTGCCTCTGAACGCTTACAGGTAAGGTGGGATGCTGTTGTCTGGTTGTTTTGCCCCTACGTGATCAGTTACGTTTCGGGTTGGGTAGAGCGAAGTGAAACCCAATATTATGGCCTATTGATAAATTATTTCTAACGCCTTGGTAGTATGAAAAAACCTTCCGATGATACAGGGAAGATTGCCCGTTCGGCCGGTACGGTAAGTATCGCGGTGATGTGCAGCAGGGTCCTGGGTCTGGTGCGGGAACAGGTCTTTGCAGGCTTGTTCGGCGCAGGCACTGCCTATGACTCGTTTGTCGTGGCCTTCCGGATTCCGAATCTGCTGCGGGATCTCTTTGGGGAGGGTGCTTTAAGTGCTGCATTTGTGGCTGTGTTTTCCGACTATGATACGAACAAGGGTAAAGAGGAGACATGGAGACTTGCCGGCAATGTCCTGGTCTTTATCGGGATTCTCTTAAGCATCATTACGCTCGTTGGGATAGTGTTTGCAGAACCGATCGTCAGACTGCTTGCGCCTGATTTTGCCTTAATCCCGAACAAGGTGGCGCTGACACGGAATTTAACCGTGATCATGTTCCCGTTTCTTATCTTTATCTCCCTTTCAGCCGTGGTAATGGGGATTTTGAACGCCAAGGGACGTTTTTTTATGCCCTCCATGGCATCTGCCTTCTTTAACCTTGGTTCCATTGTGGGTGGTGTCAGCCTGGCCCTGGTGCTTCCCCTGTTCGGCCAGCCTGCAATTGTCGGAATGGCGTTCGGCGCACTGATCGGCGGGCTCCTGCAGTTTGTCTGTCAGATTCCGGCCCTTAAGGGAACCGGTTTTGTCTTCATGCCTGGTCTCAATCTCCGTGATCCTGGGCTGAGAAGGGTGCTCAAGCTGATGGCGCCTGCAATAATCGGACTCTCCGCAACCCAGATCAACATTTTTGTAAATACGAATTTTGCCGCTTCCTGCGTAGAGGGTAGCGTTTCTTGGCTCAATTATGCATTCCGTCTGGTCCAATTTCCGATAGGGGTATTCGGGGTAGCCGTGTCAATCGCGACCATACCCGTGATCGCGCGATATGCGGCTCAAAAAGATATGGCCAGGCTCAAAGAGACCTATGTCTCTTCGTTAACGATTGCCTTTTCTCTTACGATTCCAGCGACCGTGGGCCTGATTTTTTTGGCGGAACCGATTGTCGGGATCATTTTTGAGCACGGCGCTTTTTCATCTTATGACACATCCATGACCGCACAGGCCCTCTGTTTTTATGCAATCGGTCTCTTTGCCTATTCGTCGGTAAAGGTGATGGTGCCGGTCTTTTATGTACTCAATAACACCCGCTACCCTGTGATCGGGAGTTTCCTTGCGGTTGGCGCCAACATTGTTATTATTCTGCTGACAATTGATCTGTATCAGCACCGGGCCATTGCCTTTGCCACATCTTGTGCCATGATATTGAATTTTATTTTTTTGAGCATTGTTCTGTACAGGAAGCTTTCGGGATATTCTATTTCTTATCTGGCCTCGGGCTTTTTTAAGGTCGTTTCCGCGTCAATTCTTATGGGGGGCTGGCTTTACTGGATCCGGATCCAGCTGAAAGGATTCATGGAACAGAATCTTGCATGCGGAATTGCGGCTCTTTTTGCATGTGTTTTTACAGGGGTGGCTCTGTACGCGGCAGCGCTCTATTTTTTGCGGTTAAGGGAATTTTCGTTCATTATGGAAAAGGTGAGGGAACGGATAAGTGGGAATTAAGAATTATGAATTACGAATTACGAGTGTTGAATGGCAATAACTGGTGAACGCTTACATAAATCCAGCTGGGCCAGAATGGCGACCACAGCGGTTTCAACGCGCAGGATCCTGGGTCCCATGTTAAAGGGGATCAACTTCTGTTCCTTGAATTTTTCGATTTCAAAGTCCACCCATCCTCCTTCCGGACCAATGGCAAGTATGACTTTTTTGGTAATGGGCGGACTGACTGCTTGAAGCAGGCTTTGGCTGATGTCCGGATGGGCTGCCAGGCGGATTGGACATTGTTTCACGATCTCGGGCAGGAGATCTTCCACAAATGGTCTGAATCGTTCATGCACCGATACCTGAGGTACAAGGGTGTCCATGGCCTGTTCCAGCCCAAAAAGGAGATGGGGTTTGAAATTACGTTTCTTTAATAGTGTGGACTGGAAAAAGCTCTTTTCCACCCTGTTTGCCTTGATCAGAAATATTCTGTCTACGCCCATTGATGCGGCCTGTGTGAGTATGCGTTTCAGCATGATCGGACGCGGAAGAGCGAGTATCAGATCAACCAGGGGTCTGGGAGGGGGCGGACCAGTGCAGTCCACCTTGAGAACCACCTGTCCCGGACTGATATCAAGAATACGTCCGGAGCCTGTGGGGCCGTTCACCAGGCCGACCCTTACCTCGTCGTTTTTGCTGCATCGCAGTACGTTTTTGATATGTTCGCCCCGGTGGTCTGTCAGGACAACCGTGTGGTCGGTGGTAAGTTCTTGTTTTTCAATAAGGATCAGGTTCATTTTTTGATAGGCGCAGAGGTGCGGGGTTTTTCTTTTTTTGAGGCTTTAAACAACTTGATGCTTCTTATTTACAATATTCTCCAGATTCTGGCGCTTATTTTATTCTGGCCTTTCCTGGTTGTGGGAATCCTGTTGACTCCCAGATACAGGGGACGGATTCTAAAGCGGCTGGGGATTGGGTTGGACCTGTTGCCGGATACCGGTTCTGCAAGGCCGCGAATCTGGATACATGCGCTGTCAGTGGGTGAGGTCACTTCATCCAGGCCCCTGGTAAGGGAAATAAGGGAAGCCTTTCCTGATTCGATGATTCTCTTTTCCTCTTCAACCATGTCGGGAGGGGAGACTGCGGTCCGTATTCTTGGTGATTACGTGGATCGGTTTATTCCCTTTCCGCTGGATTTTTTCCCAAGCGTAAAGAGGTTTGTCAAGAGGATCAGTCCTGATATGTTTATCCTTGTTGAGACGGATTTTTGGCCAAATTTTCTGTTTGAACTAAAGAGGAAAGGGATTCCCGGGCTGCTTGTCAACGGCAGGATTTCCAAAGAGTCCTTTGATAAGTATAATGGGAAAAAATGGTTTTTTTTGCCCATGTTCAACTCATTCAGTTTCCTTTCCATGCAGACTCGATCTGATGCGGAAAAGATGGTCAGCCTGGGAGTGGATGCCGGAAAGGTCGGGACATTCGGCAACCTGAAATATGATTCCGTGCCATTTGTGGTCACAGGCCGGGCGGATGATCGGACGGATTTCGAAATACCGGATGGCAGGATCATCTGGGTGGCCGGGAGCACCCATGTGGGTGAGGAAGAGATTTTATTTAATGTGTTTAAAAGAGTCAGACAGGAGTTTTCCAGCCTGTTTCTGGTGGTGGCTCCACGGAATGTGGACCGGGGGAATGAGATATTACGGATTGCCGGCAAAATGGACCTTGCCGGCTGCCTGAGATCAAAAGGATCGGTTGTCGCGGATGCGAATTTTCTCATCCTCGATACCCTTGGCGAGCTTTTAAAACTTTATTCGGTCTGCGACATGGCCTTTGTGGGCGGCAGTCTGGTGGATGAAGGCGGCCACAATCCCCTGGAGCCGGCCTGTTTTGCCAAACCGGTCATGTTCGGTCCTTATATGGATGATTTTGAGGAGATCTCAAAGGATCTGCTCAATGTGGGCGGGGCCGTGAGAGTCTGTAATGAAGATGAAATATGTACGCAATTAAAATCATGGATTACAGACAGATCGTTAATGGAGGAAACCGGCGCACGGGCGGAGGCGCTGGTGAAGCGTCACAGGGGAGTAACCGCGCGGCACGTGGAACTGATCCGATCTATTCTTAAGTCGAGGTCTGTATAATGGTCAAAGCACGTGACGTCTTATTTTGTTTGGGCAGGCCTTTTTCGCCGTTTTACGGAATGGCCATGTCTGCTCGCGCATGGTTATATCAAAAGAACATATTTAAACGTCACGCACTGCCTGTTCCCGTGGTCAGTGTCGGCAATTTGACAATGGGGGGTACGGGCAAGACCCCTTTTGTCATGTACATTGTAAAAAAATTGAAGGAATTGGGCAGAAATCCCGCTGTTGTGAGCAGGGGATACGGCGGCGCTGCCCGGGGTCCGGTCAATGTTGTCTCAGATGCCGAACAGGTTCTCATGCCGCCTGAAATGTCAGGTGATGAACCTGGACTTATTGCTGAATCTCTGCCCGGAGTGGCTGTAATCACAGGCGCAAAACGGGCGGTTACAGGTATGTATGCAGTGAAAAGATTTGGGGCGGATGTTATTGTGATGGACGACGGCTTTCAGCATATGGGGCTGGATCGCGATCTGAATCTGGTGCTTTTCAGCGCCTTGTCTCTTCTGGGAAACGGCAGGGTCTTCCCTGGGGGAGATCTTCGGGAGCCGGTAAGCGCCTTGCGTCGCGCAGACGCCTTTGTTATTACCGGCATTGATGGTCATACCAGAAAACGGGCCCATGTATTCAGACAGCGGCTCAATTCTCATTTTCCGTCAATACCGGTTTTTTCCAGCAGATATAGATCCACCGCTCTTCTGCACAGCCATAAACCGTACGGCTGTACTGTAGACCAGGCAAAGCAAGTGCCGCTCTTTGCATTTTGCGGTCTTGCCAATCCGGAATCCTTCAGGCTATTACTTGTCAGAAAAGGATTTCAGATAATGGGGTTTCACTCATTTAAGGATCATCATTTTTATTCAGTGAAAGATATTAAGAAACTGATGGATATGGCATTTGAAAAAGGCGGGGCTGCTTTTATTACAACTGAAAAGGACTATGTCAAACTTAAAGGGCGTGTCGGCGCGGATATCCCGCTCTTGGCGCTTGGGATCGAGATAGAGGTTGAAAAGGAATTTGATGTTTTTCTGGCTGAACGGATTTGTCACGGGGATCAGGGGGCGGGGATCAGGGGTCAGGGGTAGAGATAACGATCCAACCCTGACACCCGACCCCTGATCCCTAACTAGTGCCCATCCAGAAATGGCCCTTTTGCCCAATCTCTGCGTTATGTGAAAAAAATAATCCTCGGAATATCAACTATATGCCTCCGGTTATTTTTTTCGCATGCCTTGACCTTGAACAAAATTGCTCATTTCTGGATGGA
>DAOVYS010000195.1 GCA_030635485.1 Pseudomonadota bacterium
CTACAATATGAACTACCGGCAAATAATAGACTATCACAAGGCCAAGGATGCGGACCTGACCATGGCCTGTGTAAAGGTGCCCATGGCCGAGGCAGGCCGTTTCGGGGTGGCTGACATTGATGACGAGGACAACGACATAGGCGGCAAGGTACTCCAATACAAAGAAAAGCCTTCCAAACCCAGATTCAACTGGGGATCCATGACCATATTCTGTTTCAAGCCAAAAACACTATACGAAATTCTCGAAATAAACGCCCTTGAAGATGATTCCTTTGAATTCGGTCGAAATATTATTCCACGCATGATGTTTGACCGGAAGAGAATATTCGGTTTCAAATTTTACGGATACTGGGGATACACCGGCACTATAGAGGAATACTGGCAGACCAACATGGACCTGCTTGGCCCAAACCCCAAGATCAGACTTGACGAGTGGGCAATCAGGACGAACCTGGAACACCGCGACCTCCGGGACTGCCAGCCACTCAAAATCGGCCTTAATGCAACTGTCCAGGACAGCCTGATCTATAACGGCTGCGTTGTGGAAGGCCATGTGGAACGTTCCATCCTGTTTCCGGGAGTGCATGTGAAAAAGGGCGCGGTTGTAAAAGATTCCGTCCTTTTCTTTGAAAATTTCGTCTCCAGAGACGCACGACTGGAAAAAGTGGTCAGCGACGTAAACGTTATCTTTGGAAGAGGCGCACGGGTCGGGGAAAGCTCCTCTGAAGACCGGGAGGCATCCGTAATCGGATGGAACAACCGAATTCCGCCCAATAGCGTGATCGGCTCGGACTGCACCCTGTATCCTGGACTTAAGGCGGAAAAGCTTAGCAGAAAAATAAAAAATGGGGAGATAGTGCGATGAAAAATGCCGAAAAGCCTCTTGTGCTATTGCTTGCAGGCGGCGTCGGCAGCCGCCTGAACGTCCTGGTTCAGACCCGGGCCAAGCCCGCGGTTTCCTTTGCCGGCCTGTATCGTATCATCGATTTCAGCCTCAGCAACGTCATGAACTCAGGCCTGACCCAGGTAGGGGTCATGACCCAATACAAACCCCTGTCGCTGATGCGGCACATCGGCACAGGGGAACCATGGGATTTTACCGGGCGGACAAGGGGGGTAAAGATCCTGCCTCCAAGAACAGGTTCAAAAGATTCGGACTGGTACAAGGGAACCGCCGATGCAGTCCGGCAAAATATTGACTTCATCAAGTCCCATCCGTCAAAGGAGATCCTGATCTTATCCGGCGACCACATCTACCAGATGGATTTTGATGACATGACCCGGTTCCATCGGCGCAAAGGGGCGGACATCACCATTGGCATGATGGTGGTGCCGAAAAGCCAGATCCATCAATTCGGGGCCGGAGTTACAAATGAGGATAGCCGTATTGTGGAATGGCAGGAAAAGCCAAAGGTTGCCAAAACAGACCTGGCATCCATGGGAATCTATATATTTGACACCAGGTATCTGTTGAAACTCCTGGACGAGGACCGCCAGGAGGTTGATTTCGGCATGCACCTTATCCCCAAGGCCATTGAACGGGACAATGTATTTGCCTATCCGTTTCACGGGTACTGGAGGGACGTAGGGACCATACAGGCCTACTGGGAGGCCAACATGGATGTGCTGAAAAACAAACCTGAAATATCACCTCAAGCATGGGGAATCCGGCCGGTGTCAACGGCTGATGAAAACTTCGCCGACCGGTGCCCGGCCAAATTCGTAACAGGCAGCAAAGTCAGGGGCTCAATGATATCCGCAGGCAGCGTGATTAAAGGAAAAATCATCAATTCAGTACTCTCGCCAGGCGTTAAGGTAGGGCGCGGAGCACTGGTAAAAGACTCAATAATAATCGACGATTGCATCATTGAAGAAGGCGCTGTGGTCGATCTTGCCATCCTGGATAAAAGAATCACGGTGAAAAAAAATGCCGTGGTGGGCAAGGGTGACCCAAAAGAGGTATCAAACAAGCTCCACCCAACACACCTGTATACAGGGATAACCCTTGTGGGCAAAGAAGCGGTTATCCCTGAGAACGCGGTCATAGGCAGAAACTGCATCATCAGGCCATGGACAACTCCTGAGAATTTTCCCTCCCTCCAGGTAAAATCCGGTGAAACCGTGTGACGCGGGCACTCGGGTTATTGAAAACTTGCACACAAGTTTTCGGCGTAATGCGCCGATCCATCCCGCATGTAAACGTCCACCCGCGATCGGACTCTTTTATTCTCATTCATAACTACCTGTCTTGAGCTGATAATAGAAGGTATCGTGTTCTTCGCAACGCCTGAATCTGTCTGTAATACCAAAGAGCAATTCCGTGCCGCCCAAGATAAGTATCCCGCCGGGGTTCAACTGGTCGGCAATACGATCAAAAAGCCGTCTCCGATTCTGCAGACTGAAATAAATGGCAACATTTCGGCAAAAAATGATATCAAACTTGCCGAGCGAATCAAAGGGCTTCAGCAGGTTCAATTTTTGAAAAAAGGCCAGTGCCCTGAGTTCATCCTTGACCCTGAACATCTTTCCCTGATTGATAAAATACATGTCGACCATCTTGCTGGAGAGCCCTCTGCCTATTTCAAGGCCTGAATATTCTCCGCGGCTTGATTTAACAATGGCGGAATCGGCAATATCAGTTCCGGTTATCATGACCCGGTACTGCTCCGCCCTTCTTCCGAAAAATTCCCGGACCACTATCGCAATCGAGTATACCTCCTGACCGGTTGAGCAGGCGGCGCTCCAGATCCGTATGCTGAAATTTCCCTGACCGGACCGGCTGAATTTATTCTCAAGGTCGGGTAAAAGCCGGTTTTTTAACAAAACAAACGGTCGGTGATCACGAAAAAAAGATGTCTCGTGGTTGCTGATCTCATCAATAACCTGATTTGTCAATGAATTGGAGACACGGAGCTTTGAATAAAGGTCGGAAAAAGAGTTTAGGTTCAATTCGGTAAGCAACGGCGCCAACCTGCTTTCAAGCAGGTACGCCTTGCCGTCATCAATCACAATGCCGCTCTTCTCATGGATGAGCTGTGATATGCTCTTTAATTCTGTTTCTGTTATTTTTATCATCCGACCCGTTTCACAATTTCATCCACAGGGTGTCTTGAATAATTAGATATTTTGTTCAAGGACAAGGAACGGTGAAAATAAAAAACACCCATTCGGGTATAAACTACGCATATTAGTGATATGTGAGCATTTTTCTTTTCGCCGTGACGCAGTAATCAGGCAAAACAGCAATTACTCAAGGTACCCCACAATCTTCCGTGCAGGCACGACACTATCTATGACTCCCGCCTTAATCGTTGCCCCATTAAGTCTCATCCAGTTTTTTCATTGTCTGCAGAAGCTCGCCTCCGATCCCAGCCAGCCTACCGACACTCTCATTGACATTTGACGCAGCACTTTTCACCTCGGCTATATTGCCATTCACCTTGTTCATGCCATCAGCTATCTGCTTTGTCGCGTCAGCAGCCTCCACTACATTACAGGTCATCTCTTTGGTCTGAGAGGCAGCGCCGAAAACGTTCTGAGCAATGTCCCGGCTGGTCACGCTTTGTTCCTCAACTGCAGCTGCAATGGTACTTACGATGTCTGTAACATTATTGATTATCTCACTTATTTTTCTTATCTCGACAATGGTGCTGTCCGACGAATTGTGCATCGCCTCAATCTTGGTCTTGATATCCGTGGTGGCATCATTGGTCTGCTTGGCAAGCTCCTTCACCTCACTCGCCACAACGGCAAAACCTTTGCCTGCCTCACCCGCTCTCGCCGCCTCAATTGTCGCATTCAGGGCCAGCAGTTTGGTCTGTTCGGCAATTTCAACAATAGTCTCGATTACAGAAGTTATCTCTTCCGAGGCCTTGCTGAGAGAATCAAGCTTTTCGGAGGCGTTCCGGACGCCTGCGACCGCCTCTGAAGTGATGGTGCGGGCCTTTTCGGTGTTCTGGGCGATTTCGCCGACCGTGGCTGTCATCTCTTCAATAGCCACGGCAATAGAATCAACATTTACCTGAGAATGCTCCGCAGCCTCTGAAACCGTGGCCATATTTTTTGACATACTCATTGAGGTTTCAGCGGCGCTGTTTGTCTCCGCAGCAATCTGTGATGACTGTGCGTCCATCTTGTGAGCCTGTTCCGACAATTCATCAACCGCCATCTGCAGTCTTTCAGCATTGGCATGTATGCTCTTTTGCACCTCCTCCTGGGTCTCCTGTGTCCGTTTCTGCGTATCCATAGACTGCTGGAGGTTGGCGCTCATCTCCTGGAGTGAATCAGCCAGCATTCCCACCTCATCCTTGCTGGTAATGTTGATTCCGGTGTTGAAATTGCCTTTCCCCACATCCTGGGAAAACCGGGCACACTCAGCCAAAGGTCTGCTGATCAGTCCGGCAATAAACCACAGACCGGCAACGGCAACCACCAAGACAACAAAGCCGACAAGACCTATCCTGGCAAGCATCTTCCATATCCGGCCGTTCAATGCCTCCCTCTTTTGGGCAACTATTTCGTCAATTGAATCAATATATACGCCGGTCCCGACTATCCAGTTATAGGGTTTATAGAGCCTGACATACGAAAGCTTGGGCTGTTCGGTAGTCAAGCCATCCTTGATCGGTTTGGGCCAGAGATAATCAACAAAGCCCTCCCCCTCTTTCTCGCAGACATCAATAAAAGCCTTGAAAAGATTTTCTTTCTTGCCAAGGGCGCAGTTATATTTTTCGTTGCCCAACACCTTCCCGTCAAGGGCAGGGACAGTTGGATGCATGACCATCTTCGGAAATGGTTTCCCCATGTCATTGATCCAGAAATAGCCGGTCCCCTGATCATACCGCATCTTTTTGATGTCCTGCACCGCTTCTGATTTCTTTTTTGCGGCAAATGAGCTATAGACAATATCCACGTAGTTCTTGAGAGTTTTTTTAATCTTTTCCGTCTCTTCCAGCCGGAATGCCTCGATTTCTTTACGGGCATTGCTCTTCATGTCATAGACTACAAAAAGAGAAATGACCACTGCTGCAGCTGCAAGTATTGCTATACAACCGGTCAGGATCTTCCAGCGAATCTCAAGATTGGCAAACATACGTTCTCCTTAATGAAGTTAAACCTGAAAAATATATCACAATGCGGGTTTCTACAATGCAGGACAATCGTTGGCAAAAATGCTACAATAAAATTGTAGCATAGGGGTGATATAAAAAAGAAATTTTTTTTCAGGACATTCTTTTTTTTTGACTTTTCCCATGTCCGTATGAAATAATCATTGACAGTTATCTAGTGCCCATCCAGAAATGGCCCTTTTGCCCAATCTCTGCGTTATGTGAAAAAAATAATCCTCGGAATATCAACTATATGCCTCCGGTTATTTTTTTCGCATGCCTTGACCTTGAACAAAATTGCTCATTTCTGGATGGA
>DAOVYS010000120.1 GCA_030635485.1 Pseudomonadota bacterium
AGGGATATGACCAGGCTGAAGCAGGCCGAGGATTCCTTACGCGGCAGTGAGGAGCGCTTCCGTAATTTGGTCGAGTCCACCAGCGACCTGGTATGGGAAATTGATAAAAATTTTGTATATACATATATAAGCCCTAAAGTATATGAAATTCTGGGTTATCAGACAGATGAAGTGATGGGCAAGACCCCCTTTGACTTCATGTCTCCTGAAGAGTCCTCACGCATAAGAACGGTTTTTAACGACCTTGCGGCTGATCGAAAACCATTCACTTTTCTTGAAAACATCAATATCCACAAGGACGGTCACCATGTTGTCCTTGAAACCAGCGGGGCTCCATTTTTTGATAAGAGTGGAAAGTTCAGTGGCTATCGCGGCATTGACCGGGACAAAACCAAACGGAAAAAGTTGGAGGCACAGCTCCTGCAAGCCCAGAAGATGGAAGGAATCGGCCTGCTGGCAGGTGGTATAGCTCATGATTTTAATAATATACTTTCCGTGATAACCGGTTACGGCGAGTTGATTCAGATGAAAGTGGGAGATAACGATAAACAGGCCGCATCGGTTGGCCTTATTCTTAAGGCCGCAAAGAGGGCGGCCGAACTGACCGGCAGCCTCCTTGCCTTTAGTCGAAAACAGATACTCAACCCGAAGCCGGTATTTCTTAACAAAATTGTCCAACGTGTTGCGAGGTTCATTGCAAGGTTGCTCAGTGAAGAGATCGATTTTACCGTAAAACTTTCTGATGAAGATATGACAGTGATGGCCGACAGCAGTCAAATTGAACAGGTCCTCATGAATTTCGTGACTAACGCAAGAGATGCCATGCCGGAGGGCGGTTCTTTGCACGTTGAAACAGAGACGATTATGTTCGATGAAGGATATGTCAGTCGTCATGGATATGGAAGGCCGGGCAGATACGGTATTTTTTCCGTTACCGATACAGGAATCGGAATGGATGAAGAAACAAAGGAAAGGATATTTGAGCCGTTTTTTACGACTAAAGAAGAGGGAAAAGGGACAGGCCTCGGTCTGTCTGTAGCTTACGGGATAATCAAACAGCATAATGGATTTATTAATGTCTACAGTGAGGTGGGAAAAGGCACCGTATTCAAAGTGTATATCCCCCTGATCGAGCAAGAAGAGAAAGGAAAAACACAATGGAAGCCCGATGTGTTGCCAAAAGGCACGGAGACGATTCTGGTGGCGGAGGACAATAAAGAAGTCAGATTAATCACCAGAGAGATCCTTGAGATTTACGGCTACACTGTTGTTGAAGCACATGATGGCGAGGACGCCATAGAGAAGTTAGGCAATCTGTCGCAACATATCCAACTTCTTATCCTTGATGTGGTAATGCCCAGAAAAAACGGCAAGGAAGTTTATAACGAGGCACGGAAGATCAATCCGGATATCAAAGCCATTTTTATGAGCGGCTATACCGCCGATATCATCCACAAGAGAGGCATCCTTGAACAGGGTTTGCACTTTATTCAGAAACCTTTCTCGCAGGGCAGCCTTTTGCGAAAAGTGAGAGAGGTGTTGGACAGCTGAACGCTTACATCCGGTGGTTCCAGTAAATTCGTACCCCTGGTGAACAGTTACCAAAAAAAGGAATTCCCAGATGTATTTTCCCGTTTCAGGAATTGAAGTACACCCACTGATACCGCCTGCAGTTGCCTTTGTAATTTCTTTTTTTACCTCAATGGGAGGGGTCTCAGGCGCGTTTTTGCTTTTGCCTTTTCAGGTAAGTATACTTGGTTTTAACAGCCCGGCGGTAAGCTCCACAAATCAGCTTTTTAATATAGTAGCGATTCCCAGCGGAGTTTACCGATATATTAAAGAAGGGCGTATGGTATGGCCCCTGACATGGGTTGTCATCATTGGAACTTTGCCCGGAGTCCTGATCGGAGCTGTTTTGCGTATTCAATATCTTCCGAATCCGAAAAATTTTAAAGTGTTTGCAGGTCTTGTTCTGCTTTACATCGGTTCCAGGTTGTTAAAAGATTTACTGACAAGAAAAAAGACCAATCAGCTTAAACCTTCGGCTGAAGAGGAATTTCAAAAGCTGGTCAAAGAATACAAATTGAATCATGAGAACAAGGAATTACCAAAAGTAGTTGTAAAAAAATTCAATCTATTGCGTATTTCTTATGAATTTTATGGCCAGAATTTTGATATAAATGTTATCGGCATATTGGCGCTCAGTTTTATTGTTGGAATTGTCGGTGGCATCTATGGAATAGGTGGAGGCGCTATTATTGCGCCCTTCTTTGTAACCATTTTCGGTCTTCCTGTTTATACTGTGGCCGGCGCTGCACTGATGGGCACTTTTGTTACATCAGTTGCGGGTGTGGCATTTTATCAGATTATTGCTCCTTTTTATCCTGAGATGTCTATTGCGCCTGACTGGATATTAGGCCTTCTATTTGGAATAGGAGGGGCTGGGGGCATGTATTGCGGAGCGAGACTGCAAAAATTTATGCCGGCAAAAACCATTAAATGGATATTGGCAGGTTGTATTTTATTTACAGCTAGTAAATATATCATAGGCTTCTTTCTGAAAGCGGCGTGAATTAAATGAATCTGGCACAAAGTGGGGTGATTAAATGACAGATAACATCAGCAGTGAAGAATTGAAGGAAAAATGCAAAAAGACGGAAGCTGCTCTTGAAGATACTATTCAAATGCGGGCCAGGGAACTTAAGTGTCTCTATTCCGTGATTGATATTGTCAACCGTCCAACAGTACAACTGGAGGAAATGTTCTTAGCCTTGGCAGCGGAAATTTTTTCAGGTTGGAGATACTATGAGATTGCTTGTGCGCGGGTGATTTTTAAGGGGCGGGAATTCACCAGCCGCGGGTTTAAGATTACTCAGTGGAAACAGGCCGCGGATATTATTGTCAACAAAGAATCGGTTGGTGCGATTGAGGTCTATTACAAGGAGGAAAAACCCGAGTTTGAAGAAGGTCCTTTTATGAAAGAAGAGCGACTCTTAATCGAACTTATAGCTCATAGACTAAGCGCCTATATTGAGCGCAGGTGGTTCAGAGATGCACTCAAAAAAAGTGAAGAGAGGTACCGGACGATCTTTGAAGCAACCGGGACCGCAACAATGATCATTGATGAAGATATGACTATATCCCTTGTTAATCGGCAATTTGAGGAACTGTCCGGCTATTTGAGAAAGGAGCTGGAAGACAAAAAGAAATTTATAGAATTTGTTAGCGAGGAAGATCAGAAAAAAGTGGCGGATTACCATGTTAGACGGAAAACCGACCCTGATTCCGTACCTGGTAATTACGCCATAAAATTTATTAACAGGCAGGGCAAGACAAGACATGTCTATTTAACGGTTGCCATAATATCCGGCAGCAAACAGAGGGTAATATCAATTCTGGACACTACTGATTTGATAAAGGCAAGGCTGGAAAGCGAAGCATTACAGGAAAAATTGGAAAAAGCGTTAACAAAGGTTATAAGCGGCTTTTTGCCGATATGTGCATCGTGCAAAAAACTAAGAGAGCCCGACGACTCCTGGAGACAGATTGAATCTTACATTGAGGAACACAGTGAAGCCAAGTTCAGCCACAGTCTGTGCCCTGAATGCGCGGTAAAGCTGTATCCAGAGCTTTACCCTAATGGATTTACAAAAAAATAAGTGTAAGCGGCCACAGGCGGTGCATCTGTGACCGCTTACACGGTTAAAAGAGGGGAACCGTTGTCCGGTTGCCTTGCCCCGTGATCAGTTACAAAAAAATGAGGAAATATGAGCATTCGTAATCTTAAATATCTGTTCACCCCTGAAAGTATTGCTGTTATAGGCGCTTCTAACCGGCCGCATCGCGTGGGCACTGTTATTACCCGTAATCTTTTGAAGGGAGGTTTTTCCGGGCCAATCATGCCTGTAAACCCCAAATATAAGGCTGTATCCGGCGTATTGGCCTATCCGGATATCAATGATCTGCCAATTGCGCCGGATTTGGCGATAATCTGCACGCCGCCTTTGAGTGTGCCGGACCTGATAGATAACCTGGGGAAACGAGGAACCAGAGCAGTTGTAGTGGTTACGGCCGGACTTGGCCGCGCCCTGAAGAAAGGTGAAAAAACCGTCCAGGAGGCCATGCTGGAGGCGGCCAGACGCAGGGGTGTACGTGTTCTGGGGCCTAATTGTCTGGGCCTGCTGGTGCCGGAATCGGGACTGAACGCCAGTTTTTCCCATGTGTCCGCTTTGCCGGGCGCTATCGGTTTTATCTCACAATCAGGAGCGCTGGCCACTACTGTTCTTGACTGGGCTTCTTCCAAAGGAATCGGTTTTTCCCATTTTATTTCCCTGGGAGATGCCGCTGACGTCGATTTTGACGATATACTGGATTATCTTGCCGCAGATCCATCTACTAAAGCCATTCTGATGTATATTGAATCTATTCATCACCGCCGCAATTTCATGTCTGCCGCGCGGGCGGCCGCACGCAGTAAACCGGTTATAGTCATAAAGGCGGGCCGGGTTGCCGAGGGAGCACGGGCTGCTGCTTCCCATACAGGTGCAATGGCCGGATCGGATATGGTCTTTGATGCTGCTATCAGTCGAGCAGGTATGTTGAGAGTATATAATTTCAATGAATTGTTCGCTGCAGTGGAAACCCTGGCCCGTTATCCTGTTCCAATCAAGGCTGATCGTCTGCTTGTTATCACAAATGGCGGAGGCCCCGGGGTAATGGCGGTTGACAGTCTTATTGCCAGCGGTGGTCATCTGGCCGAGCTTTCCAGAGAAACCATTGCCGAACTGGACAAGGTTTTGACGCCTAATTGGTCCCGTGCCAATCCGGTGGATATCATTGGAGATGCCCCAGGCGCTCGATATACAGATGCATTAAAAATTCTCTTCAATGCTCCGGAAGCAGATGCGCTGCTGGTCATGCATGCCCCTACGGCTATTACATCCAGTCTGGAAGTTGCACAGGCAGTGATAGAACTTTATAACAACCTGAAAGATCATCATAAAAAGTTTATGCTTACCAACTGGTTGGGGGAAGAAGCGGTACGGGAAGCCCGTTTTCTTTTTTCCGGGGCCGGGATCCCTTCTTACAGGACTCCCGAAGGCGCTGTTCGTGCGTTCATGCATCTGGTTCGCTATCGGCAGAATAACGACATTCTTATGCAAACGCCGCCTTCAACTCCCACGGAATTCACCCCTGACATTCCGGCCGCAAGAAAGGTAATTGAAAATGCGATTGGTAACGGAAACAGTGTGTTAAGTGAGCCTGAGGCAAAAAAGGTATTGTCTGCATATGGCATTCCCACGGTGGAGACGTACGTGGTCGAAACCGCCCGGGAAGCCGGTATGGCCGCCGTAAGGGCGGGTTTCCCGGTAGCCTTGAAAATTCACTCTCATGATATTTCCCATAAATCGGACGTAAGAGGGGTTGTGTTGGATCTGGAAACGGAGGAAGATGTTGTAGCCGCCGCGGAATCCATGCTGCCCAGGATAAACCGGCTGTTGCCCCAAGCAAAAGTCCATGGTTTTACTGTTCAGAGAATGGCGTACCGGACCTTTGCCCATGAACTCATAATTGGAATGGCAACCGATCCTGTCTTTGGACCGGTTATTCTGTTCGGACAGGGCGGGACCGCAGTAGAGGTGATAGGAGATCGGGCCATTGCCTTGCCACCGCTCAACATGAATCTTGCCAGAGAGCTGATCTCGCGGACCCGCGTGTTTAAACTTCTCAAGGGATATCGTGACCAACCGCCCGCGAATCTGGACGCTATTTGTTTGACTCTTATGCAGGTTGCGCAATTGACAATTGATATCCCGGAGATAATGGAGATCGATATTAATCCTCTGTTTGCCGGTCCTGACGAGGTACTGGCCGTGGATGCCCGAATCAGCGTCGAACCGGCTACAGGTTCAGGCGCCAAACGCCTGGCCATCAGACCGTACCCACAAGAACTCGAAGAAAACGTAATGTTAAAATCAGGGCGTAAGGTTCTGCTGCGGCCTATCCGTCCCGAGGATGAAGCAAACCATTATATTTTTCTCTCAAAACTCACCCATGAAGATTCCTATTCCCGTTTTTTTAGAATTATCGGCAAAATGTCGCACAATGAAATGGCCCGGCTTACTCAGATCGACTATGACCGTGAAATGGCCTTTATTGCCACAGCCTTAGACGGGCAGGGTGATCCGGAAACTTTAGGTGTGGTGCGAACCTTTTTTCATCTTAACCATACTGTGGCTGATTTTATGATTGTGGTCCGTTCCGACCAGCAGCGGCAGGGGCTGGGCCGAAAACTTATGGAAAAGATGATACTCTATTGCCGTAAGCGCGGTATCCTGGAAATAGTGGGAGACATACTCATAAAAAATAAGCGTATGTTTGAATTGACGGAATCCCTGGGGTTTAAACAGCACTCCTGTCTGGGTGATCATGCCGTGCGGGTCTGTCTGCGACTGTGATAAGTAACAAATGGTGCGCGATGCGCAGCAACCGACCGTTAAATATTCAATGGGTGTAGGGGCGGGTTCCAAACCCGCCCTTTTGGGCACAGATACTAATTGTGGGGCAGGTTTGGAAAGGGCAGGTTTGGAACCTGCCCCTACTGGGGAATAAAAAATTATCCATGCACTGACTTATGTGTAAAGGGCAGGGCTACCCAACTTTATCACCACGATACGGACATTATTTTGACCTGAATGGCAAACATTTCCGCTCCCTGAAAAATATCTCGGTGATTAGAGAGGCGATCCTGGGGCCGGCTGCGCCTCTTTTGATACAGAAATTTAAGATGCTTTGTTTTGTGAGAAATGACTGCAGAACATATCCGGGGAAAAACTCTTTCCATTTAAATTCCCTTTTCCACAATGTGTCATACATTTTACCCACCGCGTCTTCTTGAACAACAGCGGTCAGTCCTGCGTTTACAGCCGTGGCGGCCAACTCTCCACTTCTAAGGGCGCAATAAATTCCTTCTCCGGTCAAGGGGTCGATAAAACTTCCCGCATCACCGGCAAGGAGCACGTTGCCCGCGCTTCTTTTGGACGGGAAAGAGCCGCAGGGAAGGGGCCACCCCTTTAAAGATCCTTTAACCATATATCCATTTTTTAATTTATCCTTTACCATGCTGTTTTTTTCAACAAGGATCTGAAACAGTTCCTTGAGTCCACGGGATTTTCCGAACCGGGTGGATATGCCGACACCCACATTTGCAGAGGTGGGGCCGGTTGGAAATATCCATCCATAGCCGGGAAGTATGGCCTTATCGTAATAGATCTCAAGCCGATTCTCCAACCCTTGTACGTTTTCAAAATAGGCCCGAACCGCAAAGGCCCGGTGTTTGGGATTACTGTTAAAAAGTGAGAGTCTCTTTGCAATAACCGAATGGGCTCCGTCCGCCCCAATTACAAACCTTGATTTTAAATGAACCTCATTATTATCATGTCCGCACTTGACCCCACACACCCGGCCCTGATCGTAAAGCAGGCCTGTAACACAAAAATCCTGAAGCATGGTCACACCAGGCTGAGAGATCAGGTGGTCCAGAAGGATTGAATCGAATTTTTTTCTTGGTATTACATAACCTGAGCTTCCTCTTTTTCCCGGATCAGGTATGGGGCTCTTCATTACACTCCTGTCCGGGGATACGATTGTAACGCCCCAGGCCGGCATGGGCTTAATCGCAACCATCATCCCGTCTAAGACGCCGATCCGTTTAACCATTCCAAGCGCGGAGGAACTGATCCCGTCACCGCACACCTTGTCCCTTGGGAATCCGGATTTGTCAAGCAGCAGCACTTCATGGCCCGCCCTGGCAATAAAAAAGGCGGTACTGCATCCGGCAGGCCCGGCTCCCACAACTATGGCGTCCCATCTTTTTTCTATTAATTTAATTGACATAGTGGTGTGTTCTTTTATATCATATTAAAAGTGGTACATAAATTTGCAAATGAGAGTCAAGACAATCACGG
>DAOVYS010000094.1 GCA_030635485.1 Pseudomonadota bacterium
TAAAACCAATAGCCGAAATTTGTATAGTCACTGCCGTCGTGGGTCTGCTGGAGGACTCCGTCACCATAATTATCCCCGTTCTGATCAACGTTAATATCCCCGCCCGGAGCAGTTAGATCTAAGGATGGCCCTCCATTAGAATAATAGGAAACCTCTTCGTCGTACCTGGTAGCTCCAACCGCTATACAATACGCATCATATGCGGCAGGATAGCTGACCGTAGTTGCTGATCCATTGTTACCAGAGGCACAGACAATAGTGACTCCATCCCCATAGGCAGAGGCAAGAGCTTCCGCCAAGGTAACTGACCCTACTGACCCCCCAAGGCTCATATTAATAACCTGGGCTCCATGCTCAGCGGCATAACGGATACCATCGGCAATATCGGCATATGTGCCGGAACCATTGCCATCCAACACCTTGACCGGCATTATGGAACAATCAAAGGCTACTCCGGCTACTCCGAGACCATTATTTGTACTTTGAGCAATAGTGCCCGTGACATGTGTGCCATGGCCATTATCGTCGTTGGGGTGGATGTCGTCATTGACAAAATCATAGCCGTCCACAAACGAAGTGTCGGCTAAATCCGGGGCCTGCGCATAAGTTATATACCTATATTTGCCGCTTGCTCCAATAGGCACTCCAGCTTCCTCATAATCTTCATAAGCCACTCCTGTATCTATTACCGCTACTATGACAGCGGTCCCGGTCGACAAGCCCCATGCCTCTTCCATGCCGATTCCACCGTAATCGGCATTATCCAGATGCCATTGAACAGAATAATATTCATCATTAGGAACCCAAAAGGCATGGGCTATGCAGTTTGGCTCTGCATACTCGACATTAGGATTCCTCTTGTATATTTCAACCATCTGCTCAACCGTTTTACCTCTTGGAATCCTTAATCTCTTAAAACCGGCAAATCGGCTGGTGCTTAATATCGAGGTTCCATGTTTTTGATTTATTTTCCCTACTACATCGCCACTAACGCCTGGGTTGAACTTGACAATAATTTCGTCGGGCACATATTTGGGACCAACCGGAGTAGAGAATCCTTTTTCAAAAAATTCCTGCTGGGCAATGGCTGTTCCAGCGAATATCACTCCGACTGCCATTACAATCATTGCTGCTAATGCAGCGGCTTTTATTTTTCGCATAATGGTTACCTCTTAAAATTTTGAGCGAGCCCTGAAGAATTGGGTCATACTACACCTATAGTTAATCATAACGTACCAATCTTCTATCTCTTTTGCAAGTTGGCGTCCATACAAAAAATAAAAAATTCCCATGACCGGTTACAACACATATCGAAATTTTTATTTAGCTATCCCCATATTTTTTTACGAAACCATCAAAATTACGCATATACAATTTTACTCACTGCCCCAAAAATGGGTTGACAAACCTATCGACCATAAAGGATAAACAATCAATCAATAAAATTACAAGGCATTTGAAAATCCATAACAAGGGAGGAAAAAAATGAAAAAGCAGTATCTAATTGTGGCCGGGTTGTTTTTTCTGGCAGGCACATTAATCTCCGTAGAGCAGGCGCAATGCACGCCAGAAGGACATGACCCCCTTGAAGTCGGTTCCGTGGCAACCGCGCCGACAACCACAAAAACAGCAGTGACAGGGGTGACAAAAATTGTGAGCAAAGGTATTGCCAATGCGATAAGACCAAACAGGTTCTCGGGCAGAGTCGCTTTTAACACAGACGGTTCCATGACAGGGCTCTCCGCCGGTGATTCGGGCCGGACTTTAGGTGTCTGGGGCAATGCCGCTTATATCGACTCGGAAGATGATGACACGGCAACACGTCATGAAGCTGATCTCCGGACTTACACAATGGGCGTTGACTATCGGTTTACCGACAAAATCGCCCTTGGCATCGCCTTTACCCATGAAAACATGGATGCGGCCACATACTTTAACGATGGGAACATGTCTTCCGGCGCTTTAACGGTAACTCCATTCATAGCAATGCTGCTGAATGACAACATCAGCATCGACCTAATGTACGGCTACTCAACTCTCGACATCGATCAGGAAAGGGCGACAAACATAAAAAGTACTCTGTGCGCAGAACGGAATTTTATACATGTCAGTGCAAATTACTATCTCGGTATGGACAGATTGAACCTGACAGGCACCCTGGGCTATTTATATGCACATGAGTATCAGGAATCCTTTAGAGAAACCAACCTGAACAAAGTCGATTCCGTCAATGTATATCTCGGCCAGGTCTTTATAGGCGCTGAGGCAAGCTACTCGTTTGACAGAGTTGAGCCGTATCTGGCCATTGCCTATGAAAATGACGTTACCCATGAACAAACCAAAGGAATCAAATATGATCATGCCGGCGGGGCGGCAAGCGGAGGGGTCAGATTTCTGGTATCTGATTCACTCTCTTGTGATCTTGAAGGCAGGACACTCTTTTCCAGAGGGGATTATGATGAGTACTCGGTCATGCTGAATCTACGATTCGCGCTCTAAAAACAAATGGCTTTGACGATTTTTAAAGAGGTTCGACATTACTGTCGAACCTCTTTTTTTTTGGCCTGCCTATCAGCCTGTCTCTTGTCTGCCGGTTGCGGACAATTTTTCCAACCCCCCAGGGAAAAGGCCCACACCTTTGCAATTTCACACGGCTGGAACCCGGTACATTTCAACTCAAACGGATTTCCCTTGACCGGCTTTATGAAAAGGGGGGCAAAAACCGGAGGAATACTACGGGTCTATATTGAGGGAGACGGCTTTTCCTGGAAAAACAGATATGATCTGTCCAAAGACCCCACTCCTAAAGACCCCGTGGCTCTACGCATGGCAATCACGGACAACGGATCAAACCTGTTCTACCTGGGACGTCCCTGTCAATATTGCAAGGACATTGCCGAGGCCCCTTTATGCCGCCCACAATACTGGTCAACGCATCGCTATTCATCCGAGATCATTGACGCCATGAGCATTTCCATTGATCAGGTCATGAAGAGGACCAAGGCTGAATCCGTCGAACTGGTAGGATTCTCCGGCGGCGGAACCGTTGCAGCCCTGCTTAGCGCCAGACGATCGGATGTTGTATGGTTCGCCACAGTGGCCGCAAACCTGGACCTCCAGGCATGGACATCACTTCACAGGGTCACACCGCTTAATAAATCCTTGAACCCGGCCGATTTTATTGCCACACTTCAGGCTGTACCGCAAATCCATTTTGTCGGCAACAAGGACAAAAAGGTGCCTGAAGTAATTATCAGATCATACCTGGACCGGATGACGGATCACTCTATGAGCAAAATCGTACTTTTTCCGAATTTTGATCATGATTGCTGCTGGGTTGAGCAATGGCCTACTATTCTAAGGACCTATATGTATATGAGACCATGAAAACAATTCTATGGAACCAACTGACAATCGCATTGTTATTTTCCCTGGCCTGCTCAATAACACCTCATGACGCCTCAGCCCGAAGTCCTTCATTCCTTCGTTCAAGCACCAAGTCCGTTTCCAGGGCAATAACCATGAACACAAGGCAGATATTCAAGCCGACTCTTAAGATCATATCCAGGTATGCAGGTGCGATGAATACCGTGGCTTTCAGCCGGGACGGAAGATGGATGGCCACGGGCGGCGCAAACGGCGCGGCCCAGATCTGGGACCTGACCACGGGGCAGCGGGAGATGGATCTGCGCAAAAAATCCGGATCCGTCTTGTCCGCCGCCTTTACATCGGACAACAGGTTCCTTGTCACAGGCCATAACGACGGCACAATCGTGGTGTGGAATCGTAAATCCGGCAAACCGATCCGGAAATTACGGGATCATTCCGGGCCGGTCTCATGCGTCATATTCCCGTTTAAAACGGACAAAAAGGTGGATAGCCGGGGTCTGAAATTCAAAGTGAAACAGGTGGAAAAAGATGCAGTAACAGCAGAGACCGACGAGTCCCGATTTCTGGTAACAGCCGGCGCAGACGGAGCTGCAAGGCTGTGGGATATTCAAAGCGGCGCCCTTGTCAGAAAATTTCCCGGTCACAGGGGCGCCGTGCTCACACTGGCCACAGGCAACGGAAACGACCTGCTGGTTACCGGAGGCGAGGATGGGCGGATCAAGGTATGGAACCGGCGCACAGGGACCTTGACAAAAGAAATTGACAGAGGCCGCACCCCTGTCAATTCCATAGCGCTCGGCATAAAGGACCGTCTCCTGGCCGCAGGATTTAAAAACGGCTCATTCCTGGTCTGGGATCTAATCAGTAACCGGGAAATTTTTTATAACAAGGGCCACTCAGGGGCTGTTAAATCAGTGGCTTTCAGTCCGGATAATACGACCCTGGCCACTTGCGGCAAAGACCGCGTTGTTCGTTTATGGTCACTTCAAAACGGCAAGATTCTGGGGCAACTGGAAGGACATGAAGACACAATAAACAGCGTGGCTTTTTCCCCGGATCGGAATCACATTGTAACAGCGGGCAACGACCGTACTGTAAGATTCTGGGAACGCGACTCATATCAGGAGATTACACGCCTCATCTCAATGCGTGACGGATGGGCCGTGGTCAGTCCTGAAGGATATTTCGACGGAACCCTTGACGGCGACCTGGAAGACCGGCTGGACGCAATTCAATGGACAATCAACAAACGGGCCTACGGGGTGGACGGTTTTCTGGAAGGCTATTACAGACCCGCGCTCCTTGGCCGTGTTCTGGCCGGCATATCGCTGAAATCGGGTAAAGGGACGCCAAACATCTCGCAGGGTTTTTATCTGCCGCCTGAAATGCACATCAGCAGCCCCATGCCTGATTCCAGGCTGCGCGACAGGCGCATCAAGGTCGTGGTTGAGGCATCCGACCTCGGCGGCGGCATAAATGAGATCAGATTATTTCAGAACGGAAAGATACTTGACAATGAAAAGGCACAACGGAAAGTAACAAACAAGGGAAAACAGGACATGCGTGAATCCAAGACCTATTCCGTGGTCCTGGCTGACGGCGAAAATCTCTTCAAGGCAATAGGATTCAACAATGACCGGATAGAAGGCGAACCTGCCGAGATAGCGGTGAGCTATGTGGGCAGTGACAGGACGCCTCCCCCTGCCCTGCACCTCTTTGTTGTTGGAATAAACGGATACCGGAACTCCTCACTTGACCTGAACTTCTGCGTGCCTGACGCAAACGGAATAGTAAAATATTTCTCATTGTCTTATAAGGGTCTGTTTGCCGCCATCAAAAAAAATGAACTGTACGACAGCCAGGCCACAAGAAAAGAAATACTCTCCATGATGAGAATGGTTGAAAATGTTCCATCCCAGGACACGGTTGTAATCTATTTTGCAGGCCATGGTGACACTGTGGGGGACGACTGGTTCTTTGTCCCATACGATATATCTTCAACCGATAATGATAATATCCTTCGCAAAACCGGTATTTCCTCGCCTGAACTGCAATCACTGATCACAAAAAGTGATGCCGGGCGGATTCTCCTGTTGCTCGACTCATGCAAATCAGGAGCTGCCGTTGACTTTATGACGGAATTTGAGGACCATCGCCCGTTTGCCTTACTGACACGCGCAACCGGAATCCATATCGCAGCAGCTGCGGCCAAAAAACAATATGCAAGTGAACTGAAACAGCTGGGGCACGGCGTGTTCACTTACTCACTGCTTGAGGCATTACAGGGAAAGGCGGACAGAAAACCCTTTGACGGCCACATCTCCGTACTTGAAATACTTAGCTATATCAAAAAAATAATGCCTGAGCTTATAAGTAGACATAGAATTCAGTCACAAAGACCGATCACATTCTCAAAGGGTCTGGACTTTACTGTATCCCGACCCAACTGATTTCCCCAGCCCATACACCTCCCCCTTCACAGCTCCGCTTGAAAAGATCGAGGATTTAAAGTAAATCGTAAGAGAAGCATAATATTATCCATATCACGGGACTATCTACATGCCTCATGATGTATTTATAACCTATTCTTCAACGGACCGCGTAACCGGAGATGCGGTCTGCGCGGCCTTGGAGGCGCGGGGAATCGACTGCTGGATAGCGCCGCGCAATCTCCTGCCAGGCAGGTCATGGGGCGGCGCCATTATCGAGGCCCTTGAACAGAGCCGTCTTATGGTTCTTGTTTATACATCCAATTCAAACAAATCCCAGCAGGTCCTGCGTGAAGTTGAAAGGGCCGTAAGTAAAAACATCAAAATCCTTCCTTTGAGGCTTGAGGAAATTCCTCTATCCTCGGACCTTGAATATTTTCTCAGCTCATGCCAATGGATGGAGGCTGTGTCCCCGCCCCTTGAAAAACACCTTAAAGAGCTTGCTGATATCGTTAACCGGCTCCTGGGCAAGGGTAAAAGGGCCGAACCCCTGGAACGGTCAGCGTCGAACTCCATACCGGCAGCCACCAAAAGACCCGTCTGGCTTATTCATGCCGTTGCCGCCGCCATAGCCATCCTGTGCATTACTCTATTTTTTCTATTTGGAAAATCCGATAAAAAAACCGCTTCCATTGAAAAAAAACAGGCTGCTATTCCGGCTGAGGAGTCAACGCCAACACTCGAGTCTCAAAAAATCGACCCGAAACCAGCTGAGGGGATGGTTAGAATACCTGTGGTTCACAAGGTTGCCCAAAAACCGGTAGTGGATGAAATTAACCGGAAACCGGCTGAGGGAGCGGTCCGGATACCCGTGGTCCACAAGGTTGCCCAGAAACCGATAATGAATGGAACTGCCACAAAAACCGAGGTTGAGGCGACCGGGACACCCACGGTTCAGAAAACCGTCCAGAAGCCGATTACGGAAAAAATTGACCGTAAACCGGTGGTTCATAAAGTTGACCAGAAACCTGGCGAAAATGCGGCCGGGACATCCACGTCCCTACCGGTCGGCCGAATGCTGAACGAAGATGAATGGTGAGTTGTAGGAAAGACATATTATGAAGGCCGAGACACTTACATGCACACTGGATCTTACCGTTGATTCTCAAAAGGCTATTATTTTCAGACTTTTTGAGTTTGACACTGATAAATTCGATAAATACGTCCGTGAAGAGGCTCCTGCGCTATTTCTTGTCAGACTGGACGAATTCAATAATCTGGCACAAAACCTGCCTGGCCGGTTAAAGCTCTACAAAAAACAGGCAGGGGGCAAACAGCTCTGGAAATATTTCCAAGAGACGGGCCATATTGCGATTCCCGCGAAATATGCAAGGCTTGGGGACCTGAAAAACGCTTTACATGACGTGCTTTCATCCGATATTCGGGGTGGGATCTGCCTGACAGGGGTTAAAGACAAGCTTTTTGACAAACTGAAGCCAATGGATTCAGAATTCCCGCCTCTGACATCCTCCCCCCAAATGAGTGTGACGCCTGCAGCCCCCCCTCCCCTTCCGGACAAGACCGCGACTGAGGGACAGACGCGCTCCACCTCTACGGGATCAAAATATTCAGATGGGATACAATTAAACGGGCCCGAGGATCTACCCCGTTTTTTCAAAGGTGAATCAAAAGAGGCACATAAGGTTCGAGAGCTTATTGTAAGGGCTGCCACCGTGCCGGGCTTTAAAGGTATTCCCGTATTAATTCTAGGCCCCACGGGCAGCGGCAAGGAACCGATCGCCCAGGCCATTCACAAACTTGCCGATCCAAAGGCAAATCGCCCATGGGTGGAATTGAACTGCAGCGCTATTCCGGAAAAATTACTGGAAGCGGAACTTTTCGGCACAAAAAAAGGCATTGCCACGGGAGTGGACAGCCGTATCGGCTTATGGGAATTCGCCAGTCTGGGAAAAGGCAGCTTATTCCTAGATGAAATCGGTGAACTGAGCCTTGAACATCAGGCCAAGCTTCTTCGGGCACTGCAGGAAAAAAGGATCAGAAGAATCGGCGAGACCACTGATAGATCGGTCGCGGATGCCCGGGTCATCGCCGCCACCAACCGCGACCTGATAGCAATGATCGACCAGGGTCTTTTCCGGCAGGATCTTTACACCCGACTTGCGCGTCTCGTGATCCGCACGCCGCCCATTGGAGAACATCCAAATGATATCGAGCTCATGGCAAAGGACATATGGCAGTCTGTCACGGAAAGCCGTAGAACACCGCTATCAGCCGAAATCATAAATATTTTGAAACGTTATTCATGGCCCGGAGGTGTGCGGGAACTCCAGGATGTTTTACTTAACCTGGACTTTCACTGTTACAACATACAGGAATTAGAGGTGCGCCACCTTCAAAAGGTGATGAAATATATAAGACCCGCACCCACGGCCGAGCAGGGCCTCGGAACACAGCCTGAAGTTCTCATAAAACCCGAAACCCGCGTGCACAAGGATAGAGTAAGCAAAATAGCGGATACCGGTTCACTCCATGACCAGGTTGAGCAGTATAAACATGATCGTCCGACCTATGTTCTCTTCAGTGAAGTCATGCAACAGATTCTGGAAAAGGCTGCCCGGGAAAAGGCCTTCTTTACCTTTGTCCAGTCACGCGCCAAATCCATTGCCGGGTTTGCCGAAAAATTGTGCCGCAACCATTCCCGAGAAAGTGTCAGCGATCTCTGCGGCACCCGTGTCATTGTTCAGACTTCAGATCAAATCAAGTCCATATGCGGCTTTCTTGAAAACTATTTCGAGGTAGACCGCGCCAATTCAGTCGGGCCTGATCGTTTTGAACAGGGAATGGAACTGGGATTCCGTCCTGTCTCCTATGTAGTAAGGCTGGACCCTTCCCGATTAAAAAAACTGGAAAGAATAACAGGCGACACAATTCCAGCAGAGGTCTTGAATCTGTGGGCGGAGGTACAGGTACGCACCGTGCTGGAACACGCGTGGTCGGAAATAAGTCGTGAAGCGGGACGCGATACTCCTCTTCCTATGCCGGGGAAATTGAACCAGGAACTGATGTGGCTTGGTGAAGTCTTAAAGACCGTTGACAAATCCTTTTCCAGAATCCAGAAAGACCTGCAGGCATTTAACACCAGCAGCCCCGCATATATGGGTGCGGAACAGTTACGCCGGGAAATCAAAATCCTGGAAAAAGTAATGAAATGTGATCCAGGCAATATACGCTTGACGGCACGAATCGGCAAACTGGCCATGGCGCTCGAA
>DAOVYS010000020.1 GCA_030635485.1 Pseudomonadota bacterium
CTAGTGCCCATCCAGAAATGGCCCTTTTGCCCAATCTCTGCGTTATGTGAAAAAAATAATCCTCGGAATATCAACTATATGCCTCCGGTTATTTTTTTCGCATGCCTTGACCTTGAACAAAATTGCTCATTTCTGGATGGACACTAACTAATATAAGGAGAATAAAATGAAGTTGGCACGGAAAATCGGATTTATCGGCGGCGGCCTGATGGCTGAGGCCTTGATTAAGGGGATACTTGATGCAGGTCTTGTGGATTCGGGACAGGTCCTGGTAGTTGATCCCGACCAGTCAAGGCGCGACCTTTTGAAGGATCGATTTGCCGTAAAAGTCCATGAGAGCGGTGATCTTGTCTGGAGTGAATGTGCCATCATCATACTTGCCGTAAAACCCCAGGTTGTAGGCAGTCTGCTGGAAAGCGTGAAAGATAGGGTTAACAGCTCCCATCTGATCGTTTCAATTGCAGCGGGAATCCCTCTGGTATTCATGGAATCAAAGTTGTCCGGCACGAATTGCAGAATCATTCGCGTCATGCCCAACACTCCGGCCCTGGTTCTGGAAGGCGCCTCAGCATACAGTCCCGGCCAGGGAGTGGATGCGGAAGATCTGGAAACAGCCCGGATGATTCTTGATTCAGTAGGTAAAAGCGTTCAGGTGGACGAAAAGGACCTGGACGCTGTAACCGGTTTAAGCGGAAGCGGGCCTGCTTACGTGTTTTCATTTATAGAAGCGCTGATTGACGCGGGCGTCAGGGTCGGTCTTGACCGGCAGACGGCAACCATTCTGGTGCAGCAGACAGTACTCGGCTCGGTAAAGCTGGCAATGGAAAGCAACGATCATCCGGCACAGCTTAGGGCCATGGTCACCTCGCCGGGCGGGACCACAATTGCAGGACTGCATGAAATGGAAAGGGCCGGGTTTGAGGGAATCATAATGGATGCCGTTCAGGCCGCGACCAGACGTTCCAGCGAACTTGGTGACAGCGTGATTGGCAAGAGGAAGTAAGCGTTCACCAGCACCCCATCTGCACGCCCAACGGAAGTGCCCTTGGGCGTGCAGATGGGGCACTGGTGAACGCTTACATGTCGGGGGTTCCCATAAGTTCGTACCCCTGGTGAACGGTTACGTAAGAGGAAGTAGGTTGCCATGACTGATTTTACAAATATCAAAAAGGCTGGAATTATTCTGAAAAAAGGTTTTCCGGATCCCGGCAGGGTCTGCGCGGATGTTTTGGAATGGTTTGCCAAGAGGTCTGTTGAGACGGTCATTGACGATGTCACGCCGGATATGGATCTTCTGGTCATTCTTGGCGGTGATGGTACGCTTCTTCATGTTGCAGACAGGGCGAGCGAATTCGGGATTCCGGTGCTGGGTGTGAATCTTGGTGACCTGGGTTTTCTGACTGAAGTCAGTGTGGATGAGCGAAACTCGGCGTTTGAATCAATCATGATGGGAGATGCTGTGATTGATGATCGGATGATGCTAAAAGCCCGTTTGTGCCGTGGGACACAATTCTCTGAATATTGTTACGCATTAAATGATGTAGTTATCAGCAAGGGGAATCTTGACCATCTTGTAAAGCTTGATACATGGGCGGATCAGGAATACATCACGACCTACAAGGCGGATGGCCTCATTTTTTCTACGCCTACCGGGTCAACAGCCTACAATCTTTCCGCGGGCGGGCCAATTGTCCATCCTGGGTTTGATTCCATCCTTGTTACCCCCATTTGTCCCTTCATGCTCGGGAGCCGGCCTGTGTTGTTGCCGCCTGTCACGAAACTGGCCACCAAACTCGCCGGTCCGGTCAACGATCTGAAGGTGATTATAGACGGTCAGTCTGCCTGGGACATGAAAGAAAGCGATCTACTTGAAGTAGAGGCCTCTGACAGGCCTCTCCGCCTGATATGCTCTCCGGCGGAGGGATATTTCGGCATACTTAGAAGTAAGTTGAACTGGGGAGGAGGGAAGAGAATTCGTAATTCCTAATTATTTTGTGACGTTGGGTCACAAAAGTAGCTTTATGACCTCCTCTGCGATATTTTCAAGGGGCACCAGACGTTCTGCTCCGCCCCGTTCATAGGCCTGGCGCGGCATGCCGTAAATCACGCATGATTTTTTGTCCTGTGCTATGGTTCCGGCGCCTTTTTTTCGCATTTTTACCATGGCATCCGCACCGTCCGCCCCCATTCCGGTGAGCATCACTCCCACTGCATTTACGCCGGCATGATCCGCCACTGAATTCATAAGTACTTCAATAGACGGACGGTGTCCGCACACCTTGGGGCCATGTTCGCATTTTGCCTGATACAACCCTTTGGAACGTGTAACACGTAAGTGTTGGTCGTCCGGGGCAATAAGCACGCGGCCGGGACGTATGTGGTCCCCTGTAACTGCTTCTTTCACTTCCATGGAACAGATGGAATCGAGCCGTTTTACGAAAGGTTTTTTAAATCCCTTCTGCATATGTTGAACAATGACTATTCCCGGAGTTGAAGGAGGAAAACGACTGATCACGGACCGGACTGCCTCGATGCCGCCGGTTGATGCTCCTATGGCTATTATCTTGTCTGTTGATTTAGCCGGTAGTTTTTCAGGCGTACTGATCTCCCCGGTCGATGCAAGGGACGGCTTTTTGTGCTTCCAGTGAGATAAATTTGCGGTTGAGGCAATCTTGATTTTGGCCCTGAGTTCCTTCAGCATCTCTTTTATACCCATTTCCATGTCGTATCTTGGTTTGGTTACAAAATCCACGGCGCCGTATTTAAGGGCTTCAATGGTGATACGTTTTCCTTTGTGAGTCAGTGCGCTGACCATGACGACCGGTATAGGGTACTGGGGCATGAGCCTTTTTAAGAATTCCACCCCGTTCATGAGTGGCATTTCCACATCAAGGGTCATGACATCCGGACGATATTCGATGATTTTGTCCCGTGCCGCATAGGCGTCGGGCGCAGTGCCGACAACTTCGATTCCGGGGTCTTCCGACAGGCCGTTGCTCAGGATTTTCCTGGCCAGTAATGAGTCATCCACGATCAAGACGCGGATCGGTTTTTTTGCCATGTTTTCCTTTGGGTGATCCGGAATAGCAGGGGCAACCCGGTGTGATTGCCCTGTGTAATCAGGGCAGACGCGCAGGTCTGCCCCTACTTCCTTCGTAATTCGACATTAAGCACCCTTTCATATCCTCATATACGTTGCCGGCATCACGTATTTGTACAGGTTCCGGCTGGTGTCCAGTGTTTCCGAATGTCCTATGAACAGAAAGCTGCCCGGTTTGGACACGTTGTGAAACTTCCGGATTAGGTCATTTCGGGTTTGTTGGTTGAAATATATCATGACATTACGGCAGAATATTATATGAAATTTTTTTTTAAAGGGAAATGTCGGTTTCATAAGGTTGAGGCGTCTGAATGTCACATTATTCCTTATAGTTTCATTTATAACCAATTTCCCTTCATCGGCCTTATTAAAGAATTTTTTGTTTAATCCCGCAGGCACGTGCCTTATTTTGTCCTGTGAATAGATCCCTTTCATTGCTTTTTTGAGTGCGCGTGTTGAAATATCCGTGGCAAGAACACCAGCATTCCACATGGCATATTCTATGCCGAAGAATTCAAGCATCAGCATTACGATCGTGTAAGGTTCTTCACCTGTGGAACATCCGGCGGACCAGATCCGGATATTTTTGGAGTTCCGTTTTTTCTGTCTTTCCACTAGCAAGGGCAGAACTGTCTTTGACAAATAGTCAAAGTGTTTGTGTTCCCTGAAAAAAAATGAAAAATTCGTTGAAATGCTGTCAATAAGTTCATGAAGCCTGTCAGGGGATGAATCCCTGATTAGATAATTATAATATTCTCTAAACGTCTTAAAACCTTGGGCCTGAAGCAATTTCTGCAGTCTTACCACCAGAAGTGTTCGTTTCTGCTCTTGGATATTGATTCCGAAATGTTCAAGGATCAATGATCGCAGTGAATAGAACTCTTTGTCTGAGATTTTCATTATCCCGGACATGGAGGCTTTTGATGTTTTAATACCCATCGTGACTTTTTAGTTAGGGTAAATATTCGGCAGCACTCCATCTGCACGCGCCCAGCGGAAGTGCCCTTGGGGTGCACTGCCAAACATTTTCATTCCGTGGTTTTTTGAAGTTTTTCGCACGTACCCGAATATTTACCAGTTAGGATCTCTGGAATCAGGAATTATGAATGAATGGAATCGTAACATGGCCTGATTTTTTACGAGTACGACGCCATCATATCATAATTTTCAATTTTATGGCATGACCACATTATTTTTTTGGGAGCCTGAATTTTTTTATCTTGTATTGGAGCAGGCTTTTTGTGATTCCAAGAGTTTCAGCAGCGCGGGTCTGGACATGCCCGGCGTTTTTCATAGCCTCTTTTACAAGTTTTTTTTCAATTCCGTTCATGATTTCAGGAAGCGGCGTGCCGGCAGGGAAGAGTCCTTCCGGGTCAAAATCGACATTCCATTGCGCTGCTTTATGCAGCCCGGGCGTATCCGGTCCTGCCACATCCTCCGGTTCAATGCGGTTTCCCGTGCAGAGGATCGCTGCCCGTTCAATCGTGTTTTCAAGTTCTCTGACGTTCCCTTCCCATGGCAGAGTTGTTAGAACTCGTAAGGCGTTAGGAGAGATTTCAAGGTCAGGCAGGTCCAGTCTTGTCCTGTTTTTTTTAAGGAAGTGGCCTACGAGCAGTGGAATGTCGTCCATCCGTTCACGCAGTGGCGGAAGGTGAATGTGAAGCACATCCAGGCGGTAGTAAAGGTCTTCCCTGAAATTACCCTTTTCCACCTCTTCTTTCAGGTCTTTATTCGTGGCGGCCACTATTCTGATATCCACTTTAAGGCTCTTTGAGCCGCCCACGCGTTCAAAGCTTCGTTCCTGGAGTACTCTTAAGAGCTTTACCTGCAGATGGAGGGCCATCTCTCCGATCTCATCCAGGAACAGGGTGCCTGTGTCCGCAATTTCGAATCGACCTTTTCTGAGTGAGACAGCGCTTGTGAAGGCGCCTTTTTCATGACCAAAAAGTTCACTTTCAAGCAGTGACGGGGGCAGTCCCGCACAGTTCAGGGAAATTAAAGGGGCTTTTTCTCTGGGGCTGTTGAAATGGATTGCCTTTGCAACCAGTTCTTTTCCAGTGCCGCTTTCACCCGTGATCAGGACGGAAGAGGATGTCGGGGCCATCTTTTTTATAAGGCTGTAGACGTGCTGCATAAGTTTGTTCTTGCCGATCATATTGCCGAAATGGTATCGGTCCCGTGCATCGTTTCGAAGACGGCGATTCTCCCTGAGCAGAGAATAATGGTCCAGTCCCTTTTTGACACACAACACGAGTTCATTGTTTTTAAACGGCTTGGTAAGGTAGTTGTTGGCTCCGGCCTGCATGGCTCCCACCGCCATTTCCACTTCGCCAAAGGCCGTCAGCATAATTACGGGGAGGTCCATGTTGATTGCCTTGATGGATTTTAAGAGTTTCATCCCATCCATGCCCGGCATTCTCATGTCAGTGATGACAAGATCGATATCAGTTGCGTTTAATATTTTAAGCGCCTTGTCCCCGCGGTCGGCCGTAACGACCTCAAATCCTTCCTCAATCAGGAGTTCGGAAAGCACTATCAGATAATTAGGTTCGTCATCAACCACAAGAATCGTATTCATAATCGTCTCCGCATGTGACCAGGTTAGCTGGTTAGGCCTGCCCTTTACCCATAAGTCAGTGCATGGATAATTTTTTATTCCACAAAGGGGAAATGGCGTATAGCCGGTGTGCTTCAGCCGCCGGTATGGGGTTAGAGCCCACTTTGCCTCTCTAATTGTTTTTTTATTTCGACAAGCAGACTGTAAGGTATACTGAGTTGTTCTCTTGCCAGACTGAGGGTAATGTCCGGTTTGTTGTCGCCGTGAAAGTCACTGCCTCCGGTGACGAGCATTTTATTCTCCAGAGTCACCTGTTTCAGAATTTTTGTCAAACCGGGCGAATGGGCCGGGTAGTAGACCTCGACCCCTGCAAGGCCCATGTCCTGAAGAGTCTTTACAAGTTCCCTGATTCCTGAAAGTCTTGGAGTTGTGCTCAAAGGATGGGCCAGTATCGCAAGACCACCCGCTTCCTGTATCATGTTGATCGCCGCCCCGGCCTCATACCTGAATCTGTCCGCATATGCCCGCCCCCCCCTTCTCAAATATCGTGAAAAGGCCTCATGTAATGTCCTGACGACCTTTTTGTCCAGAAGGAGACGGGCAATGTGGGGTCTTCCCGTCTGTCCCTCTTTTGAGTAGATCTTCAAGTCCGCCATGGTTACTTTGATACCCAGTTTACAGAGTTTTGAAATAATGCGCCTGTTTCTGCCACTCCTGGATTCCTGAATTTTTGTCAGGCGGTCTTTTAAGGTTGGATCGTCGTGTTGCAGTCCGTACCCCAGGATATGCATGAACATGTCATTGTGCCTGGAGCTGATCTCAATTCCCGGGATTACCTCAACGCCCTGCTCTAAGCCCCGCGCCATGGCCTCGGGAACTCCGGCCATGGTATCGTGATCCGTGAGGGCGATTGCCGAGAGGCCTGCCTGTTTTGCATGGTCAATCAGGGTTGCAGGCCTCATCGTGCCGTCCGAGTAAGAGGAGTGCGTGTGAAGGTCGATATATTTCATGGGGTGTCTTTTGAAAGATTTGATGAGAAATTATTCAGATTGTCAAGTTTGATTTAACCTTACATGCGGAAAAGATGCAAGCCGCAGAACGTACTGCACCTGTTGATTTTTTTCTATAATTTCCAATGTGATTGTGATATATTTTTTATTTAAGATTCGTGTTCTACTGCCTAATATCTGCCTAAAAAAGGAGCATAATATGGCACAGATAGATGCATTTTTCAAGCTCATGAACGATCAGGGAGCCTCTGACCTTCATATGGTCTCTGGTCAGCAGCCTATTCTTAGGATCAGGGGCGATATGGAGAGAGAAAAATATAAGGTCCTTGACAATGATGAATTAAAGGCCATGGTCTATGAGATCGTCAGTGAGGATAAGATCAAGATTTTTGAAGAGACAGGGGATGTTGACTTTGGATACGAGATCCCGGGGCTTGCCCGTTACCGCGGTAATCTGTTTATGCAAAAATACGGCGTGGGCTCGGTATTCAGAGAGATTCCGAGCGACATACTCACCTGTGAGCAGCTGGGATTACCCAAGGTTATTTCCAAACTGGCCGGTCTGCCCAAAGGGATGGTGTTGGTCACCGGTCCGACCGGCAGTGGTAAGTCAACAACCCTTGCGGCAATAGTTGATGAGGTGAACAAGACTCGTTCCGACCATATTCTGACCATTGAGGACCCCATAGAGTTTGTTCATAAGAGTGAGAAATGCATTGTTAATCATCGCGAGGTCGGGCTTCATACAAAGAGCTTTGCGGCAGCTCTTCGAGGGGCGCTCCGTGAAGATCCGGATATTATTATGGTGGGCGAGATGCGTGATCTGGAGACCATTGCGCTTGCCATGGAAGCAGCTATGACAGGGCATCTTGTGTTCGGGACGCTCCATACCCTGAATGCCTCCAAGACGGTTGACAGGGTAATTGAGATTTTTCCGGCCGAGCAGCAGGCACAGGTGCGCTCCACCCTTGCCGATGCATTGAAGGCCGTGGTTTCCCAGAATCTTTTCAAGCGGGTCGACATTAAAGGACGCTGCGCAGCCCTTGAGATCCTGATCTGCACACCCGCGGTTCGAAACCTGATCCGTGAAGGAAAGACCTACCAGATTCCGTCTGCCATGCAGACCGGAAAGAAATTCGGAATGCAGACCTTGGATGATGCCATCATGGAATTCCTGCAAAAGGGGTGGGTTTCACCCGAGGATGCATACACGAATTGTATAGAAAAGAGCAAGTTTGTTCAATTTTTGAAAAAGCCGCCTATTGATTTTACGGATGTGTGATTTGTTTAGGGGTTAGGGGTCAGGGGTGGGGTGCCGTAGCTTGTAATTGACATTTTATTATTTTTTATCACAAACGACACGGCCCCTTCGCGGGCCGTGTTGAGCACATTGATTCCAGCCTCACGGCTTTGTTTAACCATTTTCTTGTCCGGGAAGATGTCCGGCCTGTATGATCCTGCTGAAATCACCATGTATTGCGGTGAAACCGCTTTCAGAAATTGATCCGAATTGGATGTTTTGCTCCCGTGATGGGGTGCCAGGAGGACATCTGCGTCAAGTTCCCTTTTTTGCATAATCAGTTTATCTTCCGCCTCCCTTTCTATATCTCCTGGGAAAAGAAAGGAATGAGGGCCGCATTCAAGCCTTAAAACAAGGCTTTGGTTGTTGCTGCTCGCGAGTTTTGTCCGGTTGGAGCTGTCCTCGCTGTAATTGTCGGCAAGGTGCAATGCCGACACGCATTTAAGTTCCGCCTCTTTATTTCGGAATATGGTGGTCCCGGCCCGGGGTGTCTTTATCTCTATCCCCAGCCGGTTTGCCAGTCTGATAAGTTCTTCAAATTCAGTGCCCGGCCCGATATCTCCATTTATCCAGAATGTTTCAGGTCTGAATTTCTTTAATATGAAAAAGAGTCCATTGTAGTGGTCCGAATTGGGATGGCTCACGATTACGGAATTCAGTCGGCTGATCCGCTGTTCCCATAGAAAGGGGCCGATGATCCGGTCGCCCACATTGTATCTGCCCGATCCTTCCGCTCCTCCGTCGATCAGGATATTTTGATTGTGTGGCAGCTCAAGGAGTGCTGATGCGCCCTGGCCCACATCGAGGATCGTCACGGTAGTTGTTAAAGATCGCTCTCTTGCGTTCTTTTGAATCAACGGCACGCTTATGAGCGTGATAAGAGAGAGGATGGCAACGATTGGCGCGGCCCGAACATTTTTCAGAAAGGCGAGACTTGCCAGGAAGATATAGAAACAGACCACTTCCAACACTGTCGGTGTGGAGACCCATACGGAACTGAACGGAAGTCCGGCAAATAGTTCAGCCGCCTTGTCGGCAGCCAGAAGGCCCCAGCAGCCGATTTTTATCAGGCAGGCAGCGATCTGAGGGAATAGAGGAATTAAGGGAGAGGCGAGAAGGCCAATGATTAATGCCCAGAAACATAACAATGGTTCCACAATAAGAGTGGAAACAGGGCTGACGGGCGAAAATCTATTGAAATTGTACATGAGAAGCGGCATGGTCCCGACCATGGCAACAGTGGAGAGACAAATGGAGGCAAGCGCCCATTTTTTTATCCTGGCGGACTTTGGAGATTTATCGATATCCCCGGGCGAAAAGAGGTCTGGGATTCGAAAGATGGCGGGAAAAATGAGGGCGATTGCGATTACCGCGGCAAAAGAGAGTTGAAATGAGACTGTGTACAGCTCTGTCGGGTTCAGGGTGAGGATGATTAAGGCAGCGATTCCGATATTGGTGGGAATGGACCATTGGGAATCGAATAGCAGGGCCGTGACAAATACTGATGTCATTATGAGGGCGCGCACAACCGGAGTCTGGAATCCGGCGATCATGGCATAGGACGCAAGAAATGGAAGGGCCAGAAAGGCTGCTGTTTTCAGGGCCGGGATATGCAGAAGCAGCCACTCGGATCTTTTGAGCAGCCATGTGATGGAAAAAGTTATGAAGATTGCGAGCAGGCCCATATGCAGCCCGGAAATTGCCAGGAGATGAACGCACCCGGCTGCACGGAAGTTTTCGATCTGGTCCGGAGGAACCCCGCTTCTGTCTCCAGTCAGGATGGCCCTGTAAAGTCCCATGACCCTTTCATCCGCAGTGTTTGTAAGGAAATCGTTGATTCTTTTGCGCGCTTTTTCGGCTGAAAAGCGGATTCTGTGAGACAGGGGAGAGGGGGTGAGACTGTTGACCTCGGTCAGCAGTTTTTCCGAACGGATCCATCCTGTAATCCAGATCGATTTTATGGACAGGAATTGCTTAATATCAAATGTCCCGGGGGTGGTGTTGGATCGGACTCTGGACAGGATGGCCCTGGCCATGAATCGGTCGCCGGGCATCAGATCAGGAGGGGGGCTTCCGTTAAGAGAGAGCTGGACAAGTCCGGTGGAAACGTTGGTCCCTCCGGGACGAGTAAGCCTTTCAACCCTCATGAGGAGTCTGCTTTTTTTGGGCCCCACGGCCGGACTTTCCATCAGGATTCCGGTAACGCTTGCCTCCTGCCTCTCTTCTATCTGACAGTAAATGTGTAGAGGGTTGTCGGGATGGTTCAGAAAAGGACGGACGTGCAGCGAACCGACAAGAAAGAATAGAGGGAGAGTGAGAAAGGAGGCGATAAGAGGCAGCTGTTTCAGATGGAAAGCAAGGATGGCAAGGCAAAGCGCAGCAACAAGAATCCAGGCCACGGGCCCTGATGGGACGCACAGGAGACCGGTCAGACCGATTCCGGCGGCAAAGGATATGACTGCAGGGATTAGAAGGCCTGGGCCGGGCTTAGTAGTGTAGTAGTGATGTTGGGTTTCATTATTTTTCAACCCAATTTATCCCTAAAAGCACCCCAAGGGCATTTCCTGCGGGGCACCTTTCACCTTCAGCTATCCATGCCCTTTAGCCATAAATACTGTATTGGTAAAACCCCGACAGGGGTGGAGGCGTATAGCCGGTGTGCTTCAGCCACCGGTAACGGATAACCCGAACATATCAGTCCTGGAAGGGACGACGTTTTGAGGGGGATCGGCCACGGGAAGGCGTCGTCCCTTCAGGACGATCCCCTGTATATACCCCATACCGGTGGCTGAAGCACACCGGCTATACGCCATTTCCCCTTTGGGGAATAAAATTATCCATGCACTGACTTATGGGTAAAGGGCAGGCTTATCCACTTGACTGTTCAGAAAACTAATCAAGAAAGTGTTTGAGCTTGTCGCGTCTGCTCGAGTGACGCAGCCGGTTCAATGCCTTTTTTTCGATCTGTCTGATGCGTTCCCTTGACACATTGAATCTTTTGCCGATTTCTTCGAGTGTGAATTCAGCGCGCTCTCCAATTCCGAAACGCAGCCGGATAATTTTTTCTTCCCGTGGGCTTAAGGTCGCCAGGATGCTTGTAACGCGTTCGGAAAGTTCCTGACTTTTAACCGCCTCATAAGGGGAGACGGATTCCTGATTTTCGAGGAAATCTCCCAGTGTGCTGTCATCATCTCCAACAGGGGTTTCCAGTGAGATAGGCTCCCGTGACGCCTCCAGGATTGCCAGGATTTTGTCCATGGGCAGCCCTGTCTTGGCCGAGATCTCAAGAGGAGAAGGCTCTCTGCCCAGTTCCTTTAGCAGTGAGTAAAAGGCCTTGAAGAACTGGCTTCTCAGCTCCAGGAAATGAACAGGGAGACGAATTGTTCTGGTCTTGTCCAGGATGGCCCTGGTAATGGCCTGCCGGATCCACCAGCTGGCATAAGTGCTGAACTTGTTCCCTTTGGTGTAATCAAAACGGAATACCGCGCGCATCAGCCCCAGGTTGCCTTCCTGTATAAGGTCGGCAAGACTTAACCCCTGATGCATGTATCTCTTGGCAATACTGACAACCAGTCGCAGGTTGGCCTTGATCATGGCGTCCTTGGCCGCCTCGATTGAGATCGTGTAGATCTCTATTTTGTTGTGGATTTCATGGAGGGTTTTATTGTTCTGGTATTTATCGCAGGCGTTTTCAACGGATCGTCTCAGAAAGTTGAGATGTTGCTTTTTGGGCTTCAGGGAAGGGTCTCTTTTCTCCCATAACTCTATCCGCTTGATTAAAAGCGTCATTTCCGGGGTGCCGGAGTTATCCTTTCTTATTGCCCTTATAATGGCATCAAAGCCCTGCCGTATCGTCTTGCTGTATTTTTCTTCTTCATCAGGGGTCAGGAGTTCGAACCTTCCCATTTCGCGCAGGTATGTGGTAGTGGTTTCCTCAATTTCATGAGGTTCCTCTTTTGCCGGGGCTGTTTTCTTGTTTTCCTCCTCCGCGGATTCTGCGTTGTTTTTGTTGTGATCTTTTTGTTTCTGTGTGACGACTTCGATCCCATTGTCACTTAGGAAGTCGAGTATTTCTTCCATGCTCGCGGGATCGAAAACGCCGTCAGGTATCAGGTCGTTTAAGTAAGCATAAGAGATGGATCCTTCACTTTTTCCGATTTTGAGCAGTTTTTCTTTAATATCGGTAGTCAATGGTTGAGATCTCCTGTGAATATCAATACGGATTAAATTTTAGAAGTTTATATATTTACACAAAACTAAACAATCTAATTTCTTTTATCAAAAAAAGCAATATAATAACAGAGAAAAATATAAAAAGTGAGTAAGTGATCAGGGGCCAGGGATCAGAGGTCATGGGTCAGCAAAAAAATAACAAGAAAATCGATCCGTTATCTTGTTCCCCTATCCCTGACTCCCTACCTCTCCGTCCAGAAATGTTACATTTTCAGGCAAACAGTATCTTGACATTTTCAGGCAACCTGGGCTAAGAGATTTATGCTATGAATTCTTCAAATCGTTTTCCTTTTACCTTAAATATTCAAACCTCCCCTGACAAGGTTCCCTTGTCAGGGGTAGACCCGCGGTCTCAGGCCGGAAAGGTTTTCGGGGGCTATGAGAGCGTGGTCTGTAATGGATTGGTGCGCAAGGTTCCGGAGTCACGTGAGATTTTTGATGGGGAATGGGGCGGCTGTCAGGTAATTGTCAAGCTGTTTATCGGAGGCAGAGGAGCGGAAGGTTGCGTAAAGCGAGAGTGGTACGGACTTAAAAAGTTACAGACCCTTGGTATTCTTGCCCCTTTGCCACTGTTTCGCGGGAAGACGGAAGAAGGGGCTTTTGCCCTGGTCGTGGAAAAGGTACTGGATTCAAAGACTGTCAAGGAGCTTTGGGACGGCGCTAAACTTGATCAGAGAACGGTCTGGCTCAGACTTATTTTTATGGAACTTGCTAAGCAGCACGAAAAGGGGGTCCTTCAGAAGGACCTTCATTTGGGAAATTTTCTGCTTAAAGGCGAAGATCTTTACTCTCTGGACCCGGCTGAGATGAAGTTTTCACCAGCGCCGGTTGCAAGGAAGACCGCAGTTTCCCATCTTGCAACATTGACCACTCATATGCTCCGCATGGATTCCGGAACTGTCCGGGATTTTTTGGATCTTTACATGAAGAGACGCGGGTGGAGGCTCGACAAAAAGGATCTGACGCTGTTTGAGAAAAGACTGGCTCTTTACGGCAGGAGATGGCTCAAAAAAACACTAAAGAAAAATTTAAGATCCAATTCAAGGCTCATTCGCTTGAATGGGGACGGTTTTACGGCCATTTTTGACAGGGGACTTCAGGGCGGGGCCGATCCCGTGGAGTTGATAGAAAATATTGAACGGTTTATGAAACAGGGGCGCGGGGTGAAGAGAGGTGTAAATAAGGCGGCAACCTCCCGGTTCTGTTGGAACGGAAGGGAATTTACAGCAATGGCATGGGAGCACCCGGCCATTTTCAGCCGCCTTGCCCATTTTATAACCGGAACACCTGCACGCAGGGCTTGGCTGGATGGCTACCGTCTCTTGCTGCTGGGTCATGAGACGCCCAAACCGTTGGCCTGTATTGAAAAAGGACCAAAGGGGTTCTGGAATAGGTCTTTTTTGATTGTAGAGGTTGAACTGTACGATTAGGAATTAATCGTGGGGTGATACTGTTGATATAGAGAGTAGCTGTTAGAAATTGCAAATCCATCAATTCGTAATTCCCAATTCCCAATTCCTAATTGTTTTTTTCAGGTTCGTATTGAGACCCGTATTCAGCCTTTAGTTTGTAAAGAATGTCCAGGTATTCATTCTTGTGGGCCAGCTTCCCGGTCGGCTCCATTTCCTGGATGGTCGTATTGATCGGATATCTGATGTCAATACCGTATTTATTCATCACCCCGGTGTTGGTTCGGTCCAGGATAAGGACGCAGTAGTATTTCACCAGGATCCGGATCCGCGACTCCCTTCTGAAGAGGTAGGACTGGCCTCCTAGCGTGTTCAAAAAGAACCCTGCATATTCATAAAGTGTTTCAATGGGCAGCCTAATGCCTGTTTCGTTTTCTTCACACTGCCCGGCCATAATCGACCATTCGTGGAAAAGGGCCAGGGCCGGCTCAATTATGTCCGGCTCTTTGGTCATGATTTCTTTAAGCAGGAACATATTTTTTTTGCCAAGGATCCTAAAGAAGTGGGTTGTGTTATTTAAGATTATGAAAAGGCTGTCCGTTTCCCGTACAACCGTGGGCGGATGGGCGATCAGCTTCTCAATGATCTCGGCAAATGTTTTTTTGGAGCCGCCTTCAAGTTCATAGGCCTTGACATAGTCCTGTTCGTCAAGATGTCTGAAAAAATCGGATATGTCGGCTGTCAGTTGGCTGCACCGGCTTTCCACCGGGTCTTCCGCGGGTGTTGTCTTTTGTTCCGGCAAAATTGCCGGCTTTTTTTCGGAATGAAATGTCTCAGAGGCAGTCGGCTCCAGGCCAAATCTTTTTCCCATGGAGGCAAGCTCTTTTTCCAACAACTCGATTTTCTTTTCCAGTCTGAGCTTTTCCTCGTCCACAGCTTTTTTATTCATCATGCCGGCAAGATTATCCCATTTGAAGTACAAGCATCCCAGAATGACTGCTGCTATAAGCAGGATAATGATGGTGTGACTTTTCCCTGATTTTTGGGTAGTGCGTATTTTACTCATAATAACTTGATAGTATTGGAAGTAGAAAAAGGTAGAATCTATTTTACAAGATAAAAATTTATGCAACTTTATCTCGGATGAATTCTCACGTCAAACGAATTATGATGATCTGTAAATATTCGGGTAACCCATCTCGATATTGATCGGCGGCGTTGAATATTGAATTTGCATTTCATGTTTTCAGCATGGTTCCGACTGTAGGGGCAACCCTTGTGGTTGCCCTGCCTGGATAGGGTACCCACAAGGGGTACCCCTACGGTTTTTCTATTAAAATATCACACGGGCAAGCCGAATATTTACGATGCTCTTGTAAAAAGTCCTTTCATGTTTTCCACTTGACTTTTTTTGCTGTCCCGGGTAGCTGACTCTCCGGGAGGAGAGTATGATAAGGTCATCAGAGAACCACACTGTAGGCGGAGGAGTTTGTGTTTCAATCGGTTTTGATACGTTACACGAATCGATTGCTGCGGCAAAACAGGCGGAAAGAGTGGCTGACGTCATAGAGATAAGGCTTGACTCCATGGCGGAGCCCCGGATTGCCCCCTTTATGGATGCGATCGCCACCCCACTTCTTTTTACGAACCGGCCGGATTGGGAGGGAGGCTTATTTTCCGGTGAAGAAGAGGAACGAATCGGACTCTTGCAGGAGGCTGTCCGGGCGGGCGCACCATTTGTGGATATTGAACTGAGAGCTGACCGGTCTTTGCGGAAACGCATTCTGGATGATGCAAGAGGGGCCGGCAATACCCGGATAATCATCTCATGGCATGATTTTTCCGGGACCCCGTCAGTAAGGGATCTTGAGCGGGTATTTCAGGATCAGTTCGAGAGCGGGGCGCATGTGGGAAAAATTGTATGCATGGCACACAGTCATGAGGATGTGCTTAAGGTTCTGAATCTACAGTTCCCGGCAGCGGAAGCGGATTTTCCTTTGATTGCGTTCAGTATGGGCAGGGCGGGAGTGATAAGCAGGGCAGCCACCCTGGAACTGGGCGGATTCATGACCTATGCCGCTCTTGACATCGGAAAGATCACGGCGCCGGGCCAGTTGTCGGTGTCAAATCTTCGTTTAATACTTGATGCTATTGCGGATTCGTAACCGTTCACCAGCCACTACACAAGAACCCGGAATTCTCCTTTTCCAAGGAGGTCGTGGAGGTGGAGGATTCCGACCAGCCTGTTTTCATTGTCTTTTACAGGAAGGATCGTGACTTCATGGCGTTGCATGATGCTCAATGCATCCGCAGCCATCAGGTCTTCCTTGATTGATTTAGGATCCGCAGTCATTATATCGGACACATTTAAGGCGTCAAGTCTCATCGAATTGTTGACCAGGCGGCGGATGTCGCCATCAGTCAGTATTCCGACCACATTGTCCTGGTTTTGCATTATAAGGACAGCGCCGATATTTACATCATTTAAGACCGAGATCGCCTCAAGCAGCGATGCATCCGCCCTGACCATGGGAATCTGTTTGTCTGTGAGCATTACCTCTGACACACTGACCTTTAGACGTTCACCCAATTTCCCTCCAGGGTGATTTCTTCTGAAATCACGCTGTTCAAATTTTTTTCTGTTCAGAAGCACAACAGCAAGAGCATCGCCCATTGCCAGCGTTGCAGTCGTGCTGGCCGTGGGAACAACCCCAAGCGGGCACGCTTCTCTTGGAACCGCAACGTTTATAACGGCATCCGCGGAATCGGCCAGGCTGGAATTCGCGCCTCCCGTCATTGCGATGATTTTTACTTCCCTCTTTTTCAGGCTGGGCATGAGGGCATTCAGTTCAGCCGTCTCTCCGCTGTAAGAGATTGCGAGAACCACATCACCTGGATTCACGATTCCGAGATCACCATGCATGGCCTCCACCGGATGGAGAAAGAGAGAGGGCGTACCCGTGCTGTTGAAAGTTGCCGCGATCTTCTGACCGATCAGACCCGATTTCCCAATGCCCGTGATGATCACGCGGCCCTGATGGCATTCCATTATTAGATCAACCGCCTTTAAAAAATCAGGACCTATCCGGTCCAATAGGGAAAGAATTCCTTCCGCCTCGATTTTTAAAACTTGTTTTGCCTGAGAAATCGACATTGAATTATATTGTTATCTGTTCAGCCATCCCATAACTTTTTATGAGTGCCTCAATTGTTGTTTTTTGCAGGATGGGAATAAAATATCGGTGAGATACGGATTTTCAGCAGCAGTCCAGGGCCATTTTGTGAAATTCAGTGTCAGGCGGGATTGGGTAATCCCCATTAAAGCAGGCCAGGCAGAAGGTGTCCGCAGGTTGGCCGGTTGCTTCTACAAGTCCCTCTAAGCTCAAATACGAGAGGGTATCAAGTCCTAGATATTCCCTGATATTGTCAACTGATTTTGAGGCTGCAATCAATTCCCCTCCAGATGGAAAGTCTATCCCGAAATAGCAGGGATAACGGTGAGGCGGACAACTTACGCACATGTGCACTTCTTTGACTCCTGCCTCCCTGAGGGAACGTACCCTGCTTCTCCCCGTTGTTCCCCTGATTATTGAGTCTTCGATAATAATTACCCGTTTGCCTTTGAGAAAGGAGCGGACAGGGTTTAGTTTTACTTTGACGCTGAAGTCCCGCATTGACTGCGTGGGCTGAATAAACGTGCGGCCAACGTAATGATTCCGGATAACACCCATTTCAAGCGGGAGTTCGGAAGTCTGAGAATAGCCGATTGCCGCGTAATTGCCTGAATCCGGAAACGGCATCACAAAATCAGCGTCAATTTGGATCTCCCTTGCCATAATGTTACCCATTCTTTTACGGCATTTATAGACATTGATCCCGAATATGTCACTGTCCGGCCTGGCAAAATAGACATGCTCAAATATGCAATAGCTTTTTCTTGACTGCGGGGGCATGAAAAGTGATTTAAGCCCTTTGTCCTTGTCTATGATCAGGATCTCTCCAGGTTCGATATCCCGTATGTATTTAGCCCTGACCAGGTCCAGGGCGCATGTCTCCGACGCCACTATGTAGCCGTTGGTGGCGCTGTTTAGTTTTCCCAGGCACAGAGGCCTGAATCCCATAGGGTCCCGAACCGCGATGAGCTTGTCTTTGGTCATGAGAATAAGGGAATAGGCTCCTTTGATCTTTTCAAATGTTTCCAGAATCGCCTTTTTGATTTCTTTGTCGCAGTATCTGGCCAGCAGATGAATCACTATCTCGCTGTCCATGGTGGATTGAAAGATCGAACCCCTTTGTTCCAATTCCTCTCGCAAAGCGAGTGTGTTGACGAAGTTGCCGTTATGGGCGACTGCTAGAAAACAGCCTCGGTGAACCGCGGTAAAAGGCTGAACATTTTGTGCTATGGAGGCGCCGGTGGTGGAATAGCGGACGTGACCAAGTGAAATATGACCGGTCAACTGTTGCAGCGTCTTTTCGCGAAATACCTCGGAGACCAGTCCCATGGCCTTGTGCTGAGTAATCTTCTCTCCGTCACTCGCCACAATGCCGGCGCTTTCCTGGCCGCGGTGCTGCAAGGCGTAAAGACCAAAATATGTTAATTTGGCTGCGTCAGGATGTCCGAAGATCCCGCATACCCCGCACTCTTCATGGGGACGCAGTGAGGTTTCAGCATCGGTCATCATTATGCATCATCCTTAAGTTAAGTATCTGAATGGAAGTTTTTTTTTAGAAAAAGTAAATTTTACGAAGAAAAAGTAGCAATACTACTCTGTTTTTATTTGATATGGAACAATTTTTTTCTGATTACCACTGAACTTTAGCCAAAATTTAGAGAAATTATTTGGAGTATATAAATTGTTCCAAAAATTTAACCGGTTACTGTTAACGGTCGGGGGACTAAAAATTTTAACAGATAAATTTCCATCAACCGGCAATTGTAAACTGTCAACCAACCAACCAACTAACCAACTAACCAACCAACCAACTAACCAACTAACCAACCAACCAACTAACCAACCAACAGCCATCACCTATTTTTTGGTCGGGTTGTCGCAGAGTATATAGCAGGGGCATTCTTGACTGCATGTGTCGGTTTTGCCTTTGGACAGGCTTGCGATACACTCTTCAAACGCCCTGCCCATCTCTTCAAGTCTCTGACGGATCTCTTCCGGTATTTTGATGAATTCCATGCCGATTTCATAAACTCCGCGTTTATGCTGGGTCCAGGCGACTTTCGCATCCATTTCAGCTCTTCCGATGGCCGGAAGATCCATGTTGAGCGAGAGTATCGAATTCGCATCTATCGGCGCAAAGGTGATCAGTCTCATCCCGCCGGCGCTGATATCCACAATTACTCCAGGTATGGCGGTTTCCTTGCCCGCGCCGGGCGGTGCGAGAAAAATGTCCACCGGTTCGGAAAGCCGTTTGACAACGGGAAAACGTTTGTGTTTTCTACGCTCTACTTGTTCCATTTGTTATTTATTCTCCGTAAATATTCGGCAGCACTCCATCTGCACGCGCCCAACGGAAGTGCCCTTGGGGTACGACGCCATCATATAAATTTCATATTCATTGGTATAAGTCAATTTGATTATGGGGCGTTGGTGAACGCTTACCTATAATATTCTTTCAGCCGGTCAAATGCAGTGTTGTATATCTGCATGATTTCTTTGGATGTTTCCAGTTTTTCCGGGTTGTTCATGAATTTGTCGGAATGGTATTTTTTTATCTCCCGGTTGCGGGCCTTGCGGACTTCTTCCAGGGATGAGGGCGGAGTAAGGTTGAACAGGGCAAGATACTCAACGAACTGGGCCGGCATGGCTGAACAGGTCTCCTCCCTGTCACCGAATTCATATCGTTTTTGGTTTCCTGGTCCGGCTCCCTGATGTCTGAAACCTGCGGCCTCTTCTTCCTGGTTGTCAAAAGAAGAGTCGAATTTCTCCCAAATGCGGTCAAAATCCTTATCCCGGAATTCGCGGGAGAATATGCTGTCCCGGTTTTTTAAAAGTCTTTTGATGACGTTGCTGTTTTTCAGGCCGTATACCCTGGCGACATGGTATAGCCTGTCTAAAATGTCTCTCATAATTGATTCCGGATAATATTTTTTTACCAGCGTACTGATTATGTTTATCGGGTCTGGAAAAACTTTAGCGTACAATTGTCAACTGAATTTGCATAGAACTATCTGATTTTTTGTAAAAA
>DAOVYS010000174.1 GCA_030635485.1 Pseudomonadota bacterium
AAAAAGGTGTCTGATGCCGTGGAAACTCCCCTTATTGTCTGGGGATGCGCCAATGCGGACAAGGATACAGAGGTCTTAAAGGCGGTATGCGAGGCATGCGATGGAAAAAACCTGATTATCGGGCCTGTTGAAGAAAAAAATTATCGTGCAATCGGCGCGACGGCGATAGGCTACAAGCATACTGTGATCGCTTCCACGCCTATTGATATAAATCTTGCCAAACAACTCAACATTCTCATGGGGAATCTGAATGTCCCTGATGACAAGATCATTATTGATCCGTCGGTAGGTGCCCTGGGGTACGGGCTTGAGTACTGCTACAGTGTAGTGGAGCGGATGAGAAGTGCGGCATTTACCCAGGAAGATGAACGGCTTCAATTCCCGATCTTTGTGAATATTGCCAAGGAAGTGTGGAAGACAAAAGAGGTCAGGGTGAGTGAGTCGGAGTTTCCGCTTCTTGGTGATCAAGTGAAACGGGGAATATTAATGGAGGCCTTGACGGCTCAGTGTATGCTCTTTGCCGGGGCTAATATAATGGTAATGAGGCACCCTGAGGCGATTAAGTTAGTAAAGGAAGCAATTCAAGATTTAATGACCAGGTGAGAGGGCTGAATCGTGTCTAAAATAATTTGTTCCGCAGCTATTCGAGGCGCCCACAAAATTGTGGCAATGGCAGTAGCAAAACATGGGGAAGCAACAAAAAAATGGGGGCCTGACCAAGAGATTGGATTTCCCAATACTACATATTATCTTCCAATTATATATGCGATGTTGGGGGTTCCTGTAAAGACTTTGCAAGATGCCGGAGAGGTACTGAATAAATGTAACGAGCTTCTCCCTCCTCTGGTGAGCGATAAGGTGTGGCTTCCCTATCTGGGTGTCGGATTGGAAGCAGGTATGGCTACCTTGTTTGCAGAAGAAATAATTGAAGCGATCAGGTATCTGGAAGAACCGGATTTTTATACAAAAACCGAAGATCCGACTTCCGACAATATCTGGCTGGGAGCTGCCGATGACGTTATCATGAGGAAACGCGGGGTGGAGTTTGTTGACGGCTCCGCACCGGGCTTTGCCGCAATATTAGGCGCTGCGCCCTCGGTTGAGATCGCCACCCAAATAGCCCTTGAGCTTCAGGAAAAAAATCTATATGTCTTCATGAGTGCTGATCACGAAGGCAAGACTATGTCGGAGCAATTGGTTGAAGCCGGGGTTCAGATCGGCTGGCCGACCCGGTTGGTCTCCTTTGGACCTAGTTACACTGCTACCGTATTTTCCGCAGGTTTTGCAACCCGTGCAGCCATGTCCTTTGGTGGAGTCAAGCCCGGAGACTTTAAAGCGAATCTTTTCTACAACAAGGACCGCATTTTTGCATTTGCGATGCCGCTCGGGACCGTAACCGACGAGTGGTACGCCAATGCGGCCGGCGCGATAAATTACGGTTTTCCGGTCATAGCTGACACGCCGATACCTGAGATTCTGCCCACCGGAGTATGCACCTATGAACACGTGGTCAGCAATATCCCGCATGATGAGATAGTTGCCAAGGCAATTGAAGTCAGGGGGTTGAAGGTAAGTATAACCAAAATTGATATTCCAACATCCTACGGCCCTGCATTCGAGGGAGAGCGTATTCGTAAAGACGATCTCTTTTTTGAGTGCGGAGGCGGAAGAACCCTGGGTGTTGAACTGACCATTTCAAAAGAGATGTCAGAGGTTGAAGATGGAAAGGTTGAAATGATAGGTCCTGATCTGGATCAGGTTAAAGAGGGAGATAAACTTCCATTCGCCCTTGTGGCCGAGGTGGCCGGTCGGCAGATGCAGCCTGACTTTGAACCGATTCTGGAACGTCAGATCCATCACCTGGTGAATTATGTCCAGGGGATAATGCATATCGGCCAGAGGTCCATCATGTGGATCCGGGTTGGAAAGGCTGCGGTTGAAAAAGGATTCCTGCTTAAAGATATTGGAAAGGTGTTACATGCCAAGTACCACCAGGAGTTTGGGAATATTGTAGACAAGGTACAGGTCAAAATCTATACCGAAGAAGAAAAGGTCAAAGAGATTCTGGAATTTTCTAAAAAGGTGTATAAGCAAAGAGATGACCGGGTTGAAGGGATGACCGACGAGACGGAAGAAACCTACTATTCCTGTACTCTGTGTCAGTCTTTTGCTCCAAGCCATGTCTGTATAATCACGCCTGAACGGACCGGAATGTGCGGGGCCTACAACTGGCTCGACTGTAAGGCATCCTTTGAGATCAACCCGACAGGACCGAATCAGCCGATCAGTAAGGGCGAAGTCCTTGATCCCGTGCTTGGTCAATGGAGAGGAATTACCGATTTTATTTACAAGGCGTCACGTCAGAAGGTGGAGAAGGTCAGCGCTTACAGCCTGATGGAATCTCCAATGACTGCGTGCGGATGTTTTGAGTGCGTAGCCACAATCCTTCCCGTGTGTAACGGTATTATGATTGTAAACAGAGATTATCCCGGAATGACACCATGCGGGATGAAATTCACTACTCTGGCGGGCATGGTGGGAGGCGGAGCTCAGACCCCTGGGTTTCTCGGGATAAGTAAGCATTATATTGCCAGCAAAAAATTCTTTAAGGCTGAAGGCGGCCTGAAACGTGTAACTTGGCTTCCCAAGAGCTTGAAAGAGGATATTGCGGAACGGGTGAAACCGATATGCGAGGAGATGGGCATACCTGATTTCCTTGATATGGTTGCCGATGAAACAGTGGGCATGACGGAAGAGGAGATTCTTCCGTTTCTTGAAGAAAAAGGGCATCCCGCTCTTACCATGGATCCGTTGATGTAAGGTCGAACCTGGAACCAAAAAGTAGATAAAAATATAAAAATTACAATCTGTTACAAATCTAAGAGATAAATTCTCAGACGGAACAGGTAAGAATCTAAGGAGAAGATAGGTCATGGGACTTTCAGGAATAGAGATATTTAAGAAACTACCCAAAACAAATTGCGGGAAATGCGGTGTGCCGACATGTCTGGCATTTGCCATGAAACTGGCGACTGGACAGGCTGAACTCGAAGCCTGCCCGGATATAGGAGATGATGTAAAGGAGGAAATCGGTGAGGCATCCGCTCCTCCTGTAAGGACGGTTAGTATCGGCACCGGTGAAAAGGAAGTAAAGCTTGGTGGGGAAACCGTCCTTTTTCGTCATGAGAAACGTTTTGAAAATCCACCTGCGTTCACGCTTCTCCTTTCAGACAAAATGGAGGAACCGGAGATTTCCAACAAACTGACCAAGTTCAAAGAGACGGTCTTTGAGCGTGTCGGTGTCATCTTGAAGCCCACCTTGATTGCCGTTAAGGGGGAATCAGGGGATGCTTCCAAATATGGTGCACTGGTGGAAAAGGTCTGTAACGAGACTGATGTGGGATTGGTGCTCATGAATGAAGATGTGGAAGCATTAACCCAGGCTGCCAAATCATGTTCGGACAGAAAGCCGCTTATTTATGCCGCCACAAAGGATAATGTTGAAACGTTGGGCAATCTGGCCAAGGAGCTTTCATGTCCGCTGGCGGTTAAGGGAAATGATCTGGAAGAACTTTCAGAGGTCGCCGACAAGCTGTTAGGGATGGGAGTCAAGGATCTGGTCCTTGACTCCGGAGCCCGGACTGCCGGAAAACTGCTGGACGATCAGGTTATTATCCGAAGATCAGCGCTTATAAAAAAATACAAGCCATTCGGGTTTCCCACGATTGTCTTTCCATGTGAAATAACGGATAATCCAATGATGGAGGCAATGATTGCATGCCAGATGGTGGCAAAATACGGCAGTATCATTGTACTCTCTGAAATTGAGGGCCACAGCCTGTTCCCGCTTCTCCTTGCAAGCCTGAACATCTTTACCGATCCCCAGCGTCCCATGGCGGTTGAGCAGAAGATTTATGAGATCGGTGCCCCGACAGAGGATTCTCCTGTAATGATTACAGGAAATTTCTCATTGACCTATTTTATCGTGTCGGGAGAGGTCGATACCAGCCGAGTTCCGAGTTATCTTATGATCAAGGACACAGAAGGACTTTCGGTTCTGACTGCTTGGGCGGCAGGGAAATTAGGCGCTGATACCATTGCTCCCTTTATAAAAAAATCCGGAATCGAGGATAAGATTAAACATCGCAAGTTGATAATCCCAGGCTATCTCGCAGGAATCAGCGGTGAGCTGGAAGAAGAGCTGCCTGACTGGGAAATCCTTATCGGACCGAGGGAGGCAGGTCATCTGCCTGCATATTTAAAGCAATGGAGTGCTGCGTAGAGATCTGAAAATATATTTGTAAATATTCCGTCCTGTAAGCGTTCACATCTGTGGCACCACGTGAACGCTTACGAAAAATCTTTTGGAGCGCTGAAGCACATGCAACAGAACAGAAAGAATAGTATCGTGCCCTCCTGCATGGCTGCATGTCCTGTGCATACCGACACCCGCGGTTATGCTGAAAAGGTTGCGATGGGGCTTTACGAAGATGCCCTGGATCTCCTTCTTGATGTAAATCCCTTCCCATCCGTGTGCGGAAGGATATGCCACCATCCGTGCGAACAGGATTGTCGCAGGACAAAAGTGGATTCACCTGTTGGACTGAGAGACCTGAAGCGCTTTGTAACGGAACAGACAAGAACGTACAGAAAAAAGAGTGTTAAGAAGTACACGCCCGTCAAGGAAGAGAAAATTGCGGTAATCGGAAGCGGTCCTGCCGGACTTACCGCGGCAAAGGATCTTGCGGAAAAAGGATTTTCAGTTACTGTATTTGAAAAAGACGATCAGCCCGGCGGCATGATCGCCAATGCAATCCCACGCTATAGGCTCCCTCTGGAAACCGTACAGGAGGACATAGAGGGTATAACGGCGGCAGGGGTGGATATCAGGACAGGATATGAGATCGGCAGGGACAAGACTATTAACGGCCTTATGGAAGAGGGGTACAAGGCCGTTATAATCGCTGTCGGATTGGCTGAAAGCGTTGGCATACCGATTCCGGGAGCGGACAGTAAAGGCGTGCTTTTTGCAATCCCGTTTTTAAAGGCTGTTGCCACGGGTTCGGGTATGGAGATCGGGAAAAATGTAGTTGTCATTGGAGGCGGAAACGTTGCCATAGATGTGGCGCGTGTTGCGGTCCGCCTGGGCGCTGAAAATGTTACCATGGCATGCCTTGAATCAAGGGAGGAGATGCCTGCATGGGAATGGGAGATCAATGAGGCACAAGAGGAAAATGTGCAGTTGCTCTGTTCCGTGGGACCGAACGAGATTAAGGGGGACGGCGTAGCCGAGTCCATTGTATTCAGAAAATGCGTGTCCGTATTTGATGAAACCGGCAGATTCAGCCCGAAATATGATGACGACTCACTTACCACGGTAACTGCGGATACAATAATATTTTCCATTGGCCAGAAGGCGGATTTAAAATGTCTGGAAGACTCTGCGGTTGAAAAAAACAAATTTGGCCGTCTGGCCTTTGATCCAAACACGCTTGCCACCTCCATGCAAGGAGTGTTTGCCTGCGGTGAGGTTACGACCGGGCCGGGTGCGGCAATTCAGGCAGTGCGTCAGGGTCACATGGCTGCTTCCGCTGTTGCGGCCTACATAGAGACAGGCGCAATACAACCTGTTGAAGAAGATATACTGGAACCTCTTGGGGATCTGCCGGATGAAACCATAAAATATATACCTCATGTCGAGCGCCTCATACCCCCAGTTGTATCAGCCTCGGAACGTATAAAGGGGTTTTTTGAGATTGAGGGCGCACTTACAGAGGAACAGGCGATCATGGAGGCAAGACGGTGCATGAATTGTCTGTCAGGCGCTGTTGTTGCGGATTTAGGCATGTGCGCCGCGTGCCTTACATGTGTGCGTCTCTGTCCGTTTGACGTGCCGCGCATAGAAAAAGGTTCTGCAATGATGCCGGATATTAAATGTCAGGCATGCGGCCTGTGTGCGGCAGAGTGCCCGGCCGGCATAATCATTGTTGATAAGTTCGGTACGAACATGATGAAAGAGCGTCTGGAACCTCTGTTCGAAGATGCGGC
>DAOVYS010000188.1 GCA_030635485.1 Pseudomonadota bacterium
AGGGCAATATCCTCGGAAGATATTGGCAGACTGACCCAGCTGTCAGGTGTAGGAAAAAAGACGGCTGAGCGGCTCTGCCTGGAATTAAAAGACAAGATAAATCTTACACTGGCTCAGCCCGAATCGTCCGAGTTGCCGGGTCTGTCTGAAGAGTCAGGCGATCAGCGCCTCTCTGATGTGATTTCAGCACTTGCCAATCTCGGCTATCCGGAGACCAGGGCAAATGAAGCCTTGAATTTGGTGCGCAGGCGGTTGCCTGACGACAACCTTTCAAATATGCCTCTTGAAGAACTGTTACGCCGGACATTGGGGGCGCTTGTTTGAATTTTGAAGAGAGAATAGTAAGCAGGGAGGCAACCGAAGAAGATCCTCTTGAGGAACAGAACCTTCGACCCAGACGGTTGTCCCGGTATATCGGTCAGTCGCAGCTCAAGAAAAACCTGAAAATTGCGATCCAGGCGGCCAAAGGAAGGGGGGAGCCGCTGGATCACCTCCTCTTTCATGGTTTTCCGGGACTCGGCAAGACCACCCTTGCGTATATCATTGCCAATGAAATGGAGGCAAACATCAAGGTTACATCCGGCCCGGTTATTGAAAGGGCAGGAGATCTTGCCGCCATTCTGACCAGCCTTCAGGAAGGTGATCTCCTGTTTATTGACGAAATTCACCGCTTGAATCACGTGGTGGAAGAGATCCTCTATCCGGCAATGGAGGATTTTCAGTTGGATTTGGTGATTGGCCAGGGGCCTGGTGCCAGGGTAGTAAAGATGGGGTTGTCCAGATTTACACTCGTCGGCGCGACCACTCGGACCGGTCTGCTGACTCCGCCCCTGCGTGATAGATTCGGAATAATTTTAAGACTTGATTTCTATTCGCCTGAAGATCTGGTAGCCATTGTCAAGAGGTCCGCCTCCGTGCTTGGAATCAATATTGACGATGCAGGTGCCATGGAAATCGGGCATAGGTCACGCGGCACCCCAAGGGTGGCAAACCGGCTACTCAAACGTGTACGCGATTTTGCAGAAGTGAAGGCAGAAGGACATATCTCATCAGCCGTGGCCAGGGAGGCTCTTGAGATGCTGGCCGTGGACCATCTCGGTCTTGATGAGATGGACAGGAAGATACTTTTGACTATTATCGACAGGTTTCAAGGTGGACCGTTGGGGATAGACACTCTGGCAACCGCGGTCTGTGAGGAAAAGAACACGCTTGAGGACGTATATGAACCGTTTTTGATCCAGTCAGGCTTTCTGCTCAGAACTCCCCGCGGCAGAATGGCCACTATTGCGGCATATGAACACTTTGGGAGAAAAATCGACAAGATTGCGGACCCGAACGGGCCTGGTCAGAACAATCTGTTCAGGTAGTGTTCATCCGGAAACTCAACATTTCGCCGTAATCATTAAAAAAATTGGCATTTTCCAGCCAATTACTATAAAATTGGATTCAGATATAGTCTCCGGCTGCACCGGTTGTCCTGAGTGACTTCATCAAGGTTGGTTGAATATGAGCACAAAGAAATTAACTGTTTTTGACATCAGAAACATGAAAGCCTCCGGCGACAGGATTGTCGCGCTCACCGCCTTTGATGCCGGCTCCGCAGCCCTTCTTGATCAGGCTGGCGTTGATATTATTCTGGTCGGAGATTCCCTTGCAATGGTTGTGTTGGGCTACGAGTCTACTGTCCCGGTCACAATGGATGAGATGATCCACCATGCCAGGGCCGCGAAGAGGGGCAGCAACAGGGCGCTCCTGGTCGGGGACATGCCGTTTCTCTCGTACCAGGCCGACAAGCGTGACGCAATCCTTAACGCCGGACGCTTTATAAAGGAAGGCGGCTGCGGTGCAGTAAAACTCGAAGGCGGGATAGAGGTCTCAGAAACCGTCAGTGCCATAGTCCGCGCAGGGATACCTGTGATGGGACACATTGGCCTCACCCCCCAGACGGCAGGACAGCTCGGCGGCTATAAAATTCAGGGAAATGATGTTGAATCGGCTCGCAGAATTTTGGATGAGGCCAGAGCCCTTGAAGGGGCGGGCGCCTTTTCTCTGGTTCTTGAATGCATACCGGACAAACTTGCCGAGGTTATCACGGACGTGATTGCCATCCCAACGATCGGTATCGGTGCGGGATTAGGCTGCGACGGCCAGATTCTGGTGACACACGATCTACTCGGCATGTTTGAAAAATTTGTGCCCAGTTTTGTGAAGACATATGTGAAACTCGCTCCACAGATGAAAGAGGCTGTGGCATCATTCAGGGAGGAGGTCAAATCCGGCCGATTTCCCGACCAGGATCACAGTTTCACTATGAAGGTCGATATTGAAGAACTGCTGAGGCCTTTACCATAGGTTCCGGGTTCCGGGTTCAAGGTTTATTTGATCGGAATTTTTTTTATTTAACCCTGAACGTGGAACTTTGAACCGCAATCAACGGATTTTATTGGGATTTAAATACTCAGGCAACCACAAAAAAACAATTGTCATAGAATACTAGTGGGTATCTTGAATAATTTAGGATTTTCGTTCGAGGTCAAGGAACAGTAAAAATGAAAAAGCACCCATTCGGGCATAAACTCCGCATATTAGGTATATGTGAGCATTTTTCATTTTTGCTGTGACGCCGAGATCGAACGAAAAGACAATTATTCAAGATGGCCTAAAAATAGTCCAGCTTTGCTGGGTTAAACACATTGTAATGTCATGAAGCCAGAAGCCGTCAACGCACCAGACAATACAGTATCAGAGAAAAGCCTCAGCAGTGAGGGTTCTCGAATAGGTGAACTTCTTCTCCAAGAAGGGTTTATTCAAGAGAATGACTTGAGTGAGGCTTTGGCAATTCAGTCAAGAGAACGAAAACTTGCAAGCTGCACAATTGGCCGGATATTAGTTGAAACAGGCGCTTTAAACCGTAAAAATCTTGCCGAAGTTCTTAATCATCCTTACCTGAAAAAATCCCTTGGAACTCTTGCTCTCGAAAAAGGGATGATTACCCAAGACCAGCTTGATCACTGCCTGAAAAAACAGCAAAAAGATGAACTTCTGGGTACCATGCTGGTCCGGGAAGGACTTGTTGAACCGTCCCAACTGCAAGTGCTTTTGCGCGAGCAGCTTGATGCGCCCAAGCTTGGCGAGATGGCCATTAAGCTGGGGATGGTGACGGAAAAGGATGTTGAAGGGGCCTTAAAAATTCAAGGCAGTACACGACCGCTTGGTGAAATTCTCTGCGACATGGGAGTCCTTACTCCTTTAGACCTTAACTATATTCTTAATAAGCACAAAAAAAATATCAGGCTTGGAGAGTACCTGGTCAAGGAAGGTATTCTAAAAAAGGAAGATCTTCATGACCTTTTAAAAGAGCATTCGCAAGGCGCGGAACGCTTTGGAGAAACCCTGATCAGAAAAAAGGTCGTTACGGCCTATCAACTGCAGGAGATCCTTGCCAAGCAGTACAATATTCCATTTAAGTCTTTGGACGGTTTTGTCTATAGCGAGAAAGACAAAAAAACACTTTCCGGTATCATCAGCCAAAAATATGCCGAGAAAAACTTGATCATTCCCCTCACCTTTGTAGATAAAAATTTGACCTTGGCCGTTTTCTTGCCGGAAAAAATCTATTCCGCCCGAGAGCTCAACGAAATCTATCTCCAACTCAATATCAGCTGTATCCTTATTACCTCTGGAAGATTTTCTGAGCTCTTCGAAGTTCTTTATAGTAAAAGGCTTGGCGGCCTCTTACGTGAAATCGAAGACGATGATGATTTTATTGGAAGTGATAATTTGTCCAATGAAATGGTGGACTTTCTGCAGCTTGAAGTTGATGAAGAAATGTCCTCTCGGGAAGAGGCGCAGATATACAGTGATAAAGATGTCGAGGCAGAAGAGTTGGTCAATTATATCATCAAGCTGGGAATCACCAATAGGGCAAGTGATATACATTTTGAGCAGAACCGTGAAGGCGTTAAGCTTCGTTATCGTATTGACGGAGTGATGAAGGACTTTACGTCCGGCTGGCTTAAGAAAAAAATTCACCAAAAGGCCAGCTCAATTGTCTCTCGCATCAAGATTTTATCAAACCTTGATATTGCCGAAAGACGTCTTCCCCAGGATGGTGTCTTTCGAATCAACTTTTTCGACAAAACAAGCGGGGGAAAAGCCGATCTGGACTTCAGGGTAGCTACCTGTCGGGCCATTGCCGGGGAAAATGTAACCATAAGAATTTTGGATTCGCGAAAGGCAAGTGTCGGCCTGGAAAACTTAAACCATGCCCCCCATGTTCTCGACCATTTCAAACGCTGCATCATGAGTTCAGCCGGCATGAACCTGGTTACCGGCCCAACCGGAAGTGGAAAATCGTCAACCTTGTATGGAGCACTCAAGTATATCTACAATCCGTCCATAAAAATAATCACTGCTGAAGATCCTATTGAATACAATTTCCCAGGCATTATGCAGACTCAGGTTAACACGAAAATCAACCTGACGTTTGCCAGACTGCTTCGTTCCTTTTTACGCCTTGATCCTGACGTCATTTTTATTGGCGAAATACGTGATGAAGAGACGGCAAAGATTGGCTTTGATGCTGCCCAGACCGGCCACCTTGTATTAAGTACCCTTCACACGAATGACTCTATCAGTTCCATTGACCGTTTAACTGACCTTAAAATCGAACGAGGCCAAATTGCCTCGTGTTTATCAAGTGTTATTGCCCAACGCCTGGTCCGAAAAAATTGTCCGAATTGCATTAACAGTTTTTTCCCGGAGGAAGAAGAGTGGGGTCAGGCCTTTGTAGAATTTCCATTTAACCTTAAGTTCTACAAAGGCAAAGGGTGCGACTCCTGCAATTTTTCCGGCTATGAAGGAAGAACCCTTATCTCGGAGCTATACATGATTGATGACGTCCAGGCTGTCAGCCGAGGAGCGGAACAAGAAGAACTCAAAAATATTGCTTTGGCTAACGGCATGAAATCCATGATTGATGACGGCCTGCTGAAACTCCGGGAAACAACACTGGAGGAGATTATCCGCAATGTTCCTCATAGCATGCTGAAGGCCTTTAAGGAAAAGCAAAAAATGAAAAGTATTGCCCCAAAAGTTTCTATTGCAGAAAATGGTGATATCATTGCAGATGGTTTTGTTCTTTCCAGCCCGGAAACGGAACAAAACATTATTGATGCAATGCACGCACGTTATCAGGAGCTTTTTCCCATGGCATCCGTCAAAAGTACTGCCGTAAACAGAGCCATTTTTGGAAATTTTATTTCAGATAGCTTTACCGAGATATGCCGACAGCAGCACTGTGAGCTGGTTATTTTCACCCTCAAAGAAAAGGCTGGAAGAATTGATATCAGCGCATTACCAGCCGCCGAGTGACCGTAATCGTTCACAGGCGCCCCATCTGAACGCTATCAGCCCGGCTCACATATTACTTATATAGTGAGCCGAACTGCTAGCGCCCATATGGAGCGCCTGAGAACGATTACATTCTTAAGGAGTCTGCAAAATATGGGGCCCCTCTGAACGGTTACGAGTGGTAAATATTCGGCTTAATGCCGAAAAACAGCTAAAATCACCAAAAAAGTAAATATTCGGCAGCGCTTCACAGGGAGGCAATCAGGCTGCCCAGCA
>DAOVYS010000168.1 GCA_030635485.1 Pseudomonadota bacterium
ACACACGTAAAATAATATTTTTTTCAAGCGCAATCATGCTGGCACTGGCACTGGCAACCGGCTTTTTCATTTCCCGTCTGATTTCAAAACCGATCGTAATATTAACAAAAGCAGCGGCCAGGATCGGCAAAGGTGAATTAGACACCAGGATAAAAATTAGATCCAGAGATGAAATAGGAGAATTGGCCGATTCTTTTAACGAGATGGCCGGAGAATTACAACGAATCACCGTATCACGCGATACATTCGCCAGGGAGGTGGATGAACGTAAACAGATAGAACGAGAGAAAGAAAAGATACAAGCCCAACTTTTACAGGCCCAGAAAATGGAGGCCATCGGCACCCTGGCCGGCGGTATTGCACACGACTTTAACAATATCCTTCAGGCAATATCCGGATATGCCCAAATCATGTTATTCAAAAAAAAGAAGGAGGCCCCTGACTATCAATACTTGCGGCAGATTGAGACAGCCGTTCAAAAGGCCGCTGTCCTGACCAAACAGCTTCTGATCTTCAGCAGAAAACTGGAAACCAAATTAAAACCTGTTGATATTAATAATGAAATTATCCAGGTGCACAATTTACTGAAAAGAACGATTCCCAAAATGATAGAAATCGAATTGGATCTGGAACCTGACCTCAAAATCGTCAACGCCGACCCCATCCAGCTGGAACAGGCCGTGTTGAATATGGGCGTTAATGCCAAAGATGCAATGTCTGAGGGAGGCAGACTCGTTTTTAAAACAAAAAATGTCATACTGGATAAGGCCTACTGTAAAACCAATATCGAGGCCGTACCAGGCGAACGTGTGCTGCTGACCGTTTCAGATAATGGTCACGGCATTGACAAAGAGACCTTGTCACACATTTTCGAGCCCTTTTTCACCACCAAGGAAACAGGCAAGGGAACCGGTCTTGGTCTTGCCATGGTTTACGGTATTGTAGAAAACCATGGTGGCCACATAACCTGCTACAGCGAACCAGGCCAGGGAACGGCCTTTAACCTCTATTTCCCGGTCTTAGCGCCGGAAGACGTGAAACAGTTTAAAAAAGAGATACCAATGAAAACAGATACACAGGGCGGCAATGAATTAATTCTCATTGTTGACGATGAAAAAATTTTGCGGGATCTTGGGCAAATGACATTGGAAAACTATGGCTACCAGACCTTAACCGCTAAAAACGGAGAAGCGGCCATTGAGATATACAAAAAGAAAAAGGACAGGATTGACATGGTAATTCTGGATATCGGCATGCCCGGTATGGGTGGTCAAAAATGTCTGGAGCAACTCCTTCAGATCGATCCCAAAGCAAAGGTGATCATTGCAAGCGGTTATACAAGCGTCGGCAAGACAAAGGATATAATGGAGTCCGGGGCTGCCGCGTTTATCAACAAGCCCTATCATGATGCGGAAATGCTCCGGAAAGTGAGAGAGATTTTGGATCAGGGATAATCCAGAACCGCCTCCAACCGGCTCATCAGGTCATCCGGAAGAGGTGCAAGCTTTCCGGATCTATCTACTGTGGCATGTATCGTATACCCCTTTACCAGGAGTTTGCCGTCTTTCTCTCGATGAATCCTGTTATTGAATCGGCAGGATCTTTTTTTGACCTCCACAAGCGAAGTGGAAATAAGAATCAGGTCATCGTAAAAGGCGGAAGCCTTGAAGCGGACAAAGCATTTCACCACAGGCATGATGAAGCCGCGTTCTTCAAGCGACCTGTATGATTCCACATACTGCCGCATATACTCGCTCCGGCCGAGTTCAAAGTAACGCAAGTAGTTGGCGTAATAGACAACGCCTCCGGCGTCCGTGTCGCCATAAAGGATCCTGAAGGAACAACGATTCACCGGTTCCGGCATGATAATACGCTCGTCCGTCATTACGCTTAACAGTTACCCTTTCAGAAACATTTTAAAAAACTCTCTACCGTTTTCAAAAAAGAGACCATTTCCGACATTCTTCTCATGATAGAGCGGGCCGTTGTTTCTGTCGTTCCGTCTCGAATCGAACATGATCAAAGGCACCGGATCCGACACATGGGTCTTTATACTGATCGGCGTGAAATGATCCATGGTAACGACCATCTTGAATTCAGGACCACCATGCAGACCCTCCAGGATCGGCTTAACAATCTTCTGATCAAAATCCTCGATCGCCTGGATCTTCTCTTTTAAAAGTCCCTGATGAGCCGCCTCGTCAGGGGCCTCGACATGAACCAGGACCATATCCTTTTCTTTTAATGCATCAAGGGCCGCATCGGCCTTGCCCGCATAGTTTGTGTCAAGATACCCGGTGGCGCCGGGAACGTCAATAATCTCCATCCCGGCGTAAACGCCGATCCCTTTTAAAAGATCGACCGCGGAGATCAGCGCTCCGCTGATCCCGTACTGTTCCGAAAGGGTGGACATGACAGGAGATGTTCCCTCTCCCCAGAGCCAGATAGCGTTTGCCGGATTAAGCCCCTTTTTGATGCGTGCACTATTGATTTCATGGGAGGAGAGAATATTGCAGGCCTGCTTTAACATAGTCTTGATATGCGGAAAGGCCATATAACGATTCCAGTATTCGGAGACCTGGCTGCCTGTATGATCATGGGGCGGAACCGTTTCAAGCCCTTTCAGTTCCCCCCTACGGACCATCAGATGACGGTAACTTATTCCAGGATAGAACCTCATACGTTCAGTTCCAACTGCCTGTTCAAGGGATCTGATCAGCTCTTTCGCCTCTTTAGTGGAAATATGGCCACCACTGTAATCCACCATTGTCACGTCATGATCCGATTTCAGATCCAATGTGACCAGATTGCATCGAAACGCGACATCCGGACCATCATCAAAAAGTTCCACTCCCATGCTGGCCGCCTCAAGCGGAGCCCTTCCAGTGTAACATTCCTGCGGCAGATACCCCACGAGAGACAGGTTTGCAACATCGCTGCCCGGCGGATAGCCCTCTGGAACCGTCCTGAGCACAGCCAATTCACCGTGCCTTGCAAGAAAATCCATTGCAGGAGTGCGAGCGGCCTCAAGCGGCGTCTTTCCATCCAGTTCAGCCATGGGGTAATCCCCCATCCCGTCCCCTATCAGGATAATATACTTCATTTCCCTATTCATCCTCCTGCTCTGTAAATATTCTGATCTTAACGGTACTGTCCGTGCATATATCCAGAGCGTCGATTTCTGAAAGAGCCTCACGTACAGAGGCCTCACGAGCCTCATGGGTACGAATCATTATAGGCACGGCACCCTTTACCTTACGACCCTTCTGGATCACCGACTCGATGCTGATATCATGCTCACCCAGTATTCCGGAGATCTTTGACAGAACGCCTGGTTCGTCAACTGCGGAAATGCGGAAATAATAGGGGCAGCGGATATCTTCAAGCGGCGTGATCTCCCGTGGCCCGATATGTTCCGGCATGTAGGAAAGTGCCGGAACCCGGTTCACGGAACCGAAATGTATGTTCCTTGCGATATCGACAATATCAGCGGCCACCGCGCTTCCAGTCGGCACCATACCGGCGCCCAGCCCGTAAAACAGGACATTCCCAACCATGTCGCCTGTAAAATGGATTCCGTTGTATGCGCCGTTGATATTTGCCAGCATGTGATTTTCCGGCACCATTGTCGGATGAACCCTGGCCTCCACATGATCGCCGTGATTTCGACTGATGGCAAGAAGTTTGATCCTGTACCCGAATTCCTTGGCAAAAGCGATGTCAACAGGATCAATGGATGTTATTCCCTCAATACTGATGTCGTCCAATGTTATATGCGTTCCATATGCCATGGAAACGAGGATCACGAGTTTATGCGCCGTGTCTATGCCTTCCACGTCATAGGTCGGGTCGGCCTCGGCAAATCCCTTATCTTGCGCCTCTTTCAGAACCGTATCAAAGGCAAGGCCCTGATCCGTCATCCTGCTCAGTACGTAATTCGCCGTACCGTTTAAGATCCCCATAAACGAGAGTATCCTGTTGGCTACAAGCCCTTCCTTAAGGGCCTTTATGACCGGTATCCCGCCGCATACGCTGGCCTCAAATCCGACCTCCACACCTTTTGCGGTCGCAGCCTCAAAGATTTCCCTTCCATGCGTGGAAAGCAGCGCCTTATTTGCCGTAACCACGTGTTTGCCGCTTTCAATGGCTTTTAAAATAAAACTCCTGGCCGGTTCAATGCCGCCGATGAGTTCCACGACAATGTCGATATGCGGATCGGAAAAGATATCATTCGCATCCTTTGTAAGGAGCACATCAGACATATGGGCGGGCAGAGCGTTAACAACGATGTCTGCGACACGTCCAAGTTTTATCGACATGCCTGTCTTTTTCAAAAGACGTTCAGCCTGTTTGCAGAGGACCTCTGCAAGCCCGCTTCCAACAATGCCGAAGCCTATCAATCCAACTCTTATCTCTTTCATAATAACCTTACCTGATGGGTGCATTACCCGTTTGTCCAGAACCGAAAAATTACTGTCCTATCAATGATCATTAGAATCAACCGCGACACATCTGTAACATATATACTCAACCACGCCAAAAAAAAATTTAATTTGTGCAGCCAAACACCTTTTTCACGTTGACTTAGTCACGTTGACAAATCCACCAAAAACATTTAAAATCAGCCGACTATTATCACTTATATTTTATTTTGTAACCAATCAGTTTCAGGCATCTCAAGCCCGCAGCCGGATCGATCAGGCAATGTGATATCGGAGTAACTAAGCAGGTACGAGACAACCAAACAACGACTATCCCCTCAATCTGTAAACGCTTACATATCGGAGGTATTAATAAGTGCAACAACTAAGTGTCCTTGGAATGTTTTTTCATGCCGGACCCATAGTCAAATTCGTTATGCTGCTCCTGCTCTGTTTCTCCCTTGGGTCATGGTATATCATTTTCAAAAAGCATCTCCTCTTTAAGGCGGCCCGCCATGCGAGTGAAAATTTTCTGGATATGTTCTGGCAAAGCAAAAACCTGTCCGAGGCCCACAAAGCGGCCCAGGATGGTACCTCCTGCCCTGAATCGGTCATATTTACGATGGGGTATACTGAATTGAAAAGACTTGGTAAGAGCCGTACCACTTCTGGAGAGGGAATGGAAGAGACGCTTGAGATGCGTCTGGCGGGCATGAATAATCTTACAAGGACGCTTGACAAGGGGGGAAGCATTGAGATGTATCGACTGGGGAAGCACCTATCATTTCTGGCAACCACAGGCAGCGCCACCCCTTTTATCGGTCTTTTTGGAACAGTCTGGGGCATTATGACATCTTTTCATGAAATAGGCATTCGCGGTTCCGCCTCACTTTCCGTAGTGGCGCCTGGGATATCAGAGGCCCTGATAGCAACGGCTGCGGGTCTGGCCGTCGCGATTCCGGCCGTAATATTTTACAATTACTACACAAATCTCCTAGAGGACATGGAAAGCAATATGCAGAGCTTCTCCTCCGACTTCCTCAATCTGGTGGAAAGAGATCTGATCGCGAAAACATAATACGGATATCGTCAAATGGTTAGTTAGTTGGTTGGAGAAATAATCTATGGCAATGGGACCTTTGAAAAAATCAAAGAGGCATTCGGTTGTTTCTGAAATAAATGTCACGCCTTTTGTTGACGTCATGCTCGTGCTGCTCATTATTTTCATGGTAACCGCTCCGATGATGACCCAGGGCGTGGATGTCGACCTTCCCGAGACCACGACAAGGCCTCTCCGGCAGAAAGATGACCCGGTTATTATAACGATCAACAAAAAAGGAGAAATTTTTCTCGACAAGATCAAAGGCAACCAGGCCCTGCTAAAACAACAGCTTCAGAAAATGGCCCGGACCGACCGCGAAAGGCCCATCTATTTAAAAGCTGACAAAAGCGTGCCTTACGGCCTTGTTGTTTCGGTAATGGCTGACATCAAGGAAGCAGGATTTGACAAGCTGGGCATGCTTACCCGGCCGCCTGACAAGAGGCTCCATTAGGAGGGCAGGTTGAGCATGAATGAAATAGTCGGCATAATGCCTGTGGCCGAGACGCTGAACTCGGAGTGGAGAATTTCTTTTAGTCTTGCTGTTGCTGTCCATGTGCTGATCTTTCTGGCAGCCGTTATTGCTCCCCTAATTGCCAATAGACAGCCGCGCATGCCGGAGATCTACACGGTCAACCTCTTTTCCGCAACTGAAATCGGGCCCGCGCCTGCAGCCGAACAG
>DAOVYS010000092.1 GCA_030635485.1 Pseudomonadota bacterium
AACGGTGTCAGTCATAAAGGGGATACTGTCAGAATGGGGTCACAAGAAGTTCTCAATTTTCACTTTATCGTTACTTCGTTTCTGTTCTTAGTTTCTCTGGGTTGGACCAAGCTATTAGCTTGATATTATTATTGAATTACGATCTGGTCCTCTCGTAACCCATCAAGTTCAAAGTTAAGTTCGCTTAAGTTCGGGTCGGACCAAGCCAACGCACTGATTTAACAATATAAAACACCAAAACGAACACTGTTTCACCCCTTAGAAGGCCCATTTTGGGGGGCAAAATGGGCCTTCTAAGGCCAGATTGTGAAGGGGGCTTTGTTTATCTTTAATGAATCCAGGGAGATTAAAGAGTCAAGAGAAGACTTGATCTCCACTCCATGGCCCCTCCCTTCGTTTGGTGCGTTTGTTTGGTGCCGTACTGTCTTTTGGAATTCCGCTTGTTTTTTGTGCATTTTCGGAATATCATCCAATTTAGCTTGGCCATTTAGGGGGATATTGCAAAATGTACAAAATTAAAAGAATCCTGAATATTGACCTTCCTGTGCATCAGTCAGCATTCCTCTGGGGACCCAGAAAAACAGGAAAGTCAACCTATCTGAAAGATCAATTTCCAGCAAGTCTTGTGTATGATTTCCTTCAAACCGATCTGTTCCTTGAATTTTCCAAAAAGCCTTCCCTTTTACGCGAACGGTTACTTGCCAAGGGTGATATTGTATTCAAGCAACCTGTGATTCTCGATGAGGTGCAGAAAGTACCGCAAATATTGGATGAGGTGCACTGGCTGATCGAGAACAAGGGAATTCGTTTCATACTCTGCGGTTCCAGTGCACGGAAATTGAAGAGAGGGCAGGCGAATCTTCTTGGCGGCAGAGCATGGCGTTTCGAATTGTTTCCTCTCGTTTCAAAAGAACTGGGCGAAATTGATCTGCTCATGGCCTTGAACCAAGGATTGGTCCCAGCCCATTACCTACAGAAAGGTTACCGAAAATCATTACAGGGATATGTCCGGGATTATCTGAAGGAAGAGGTTTTCAATGAAGGGATAATACGAAATATTCCGGCGTTTTCTAGATTTTTTGATGCCATGGGCTACTCGCACGGGGAATTGACCAATTACTCCAATATCGCGCGCGATTGCGGGGTTGATTCCAAGACCGTCCGAGAGTATTACCAGATTCTGGTAGATACGCTTCTGGGAACAATGGTCCCCCCATTTAAAGCACGACAGAATCGGCGGGTGATCAGCAAGGCATCCAAATTTTATCTTTTTGATGTTGGAGTAGCCGGATTTCTATCAAGGAGACAAATAATCGAAGAGAAGGGGGAGCAGTTTGGGAAGGCCTTCGAGCATTTCATTTTCATGGAAATCGTCGCCTATAATTCATATAATGAGTCAGGGTTTGATATAAATTTTTGGAGGACAAGATCAGGCCTTGAGGTTGACTTTATTCTAGGTAACGGCGAAGTAGCTATTGAAGTCAAAGGATCATCTCAGATTGATAAAAGAAGTTTGCGCCCTCTTAGGGCATTCATTGAAGAATACTCGCCGAGAGAAGCGCTGGTTGTCTGCAACGAAAAAGAAGAAAGATTGCATGGAGAAATCAGGATCCTGCCATGGCGGAATTTTCTGCGCCGGTTGTGGGAAGGAAAAATAATACATTGACCGAATTGCATATATAAGGGAGTCTGATGCAAGGCGGGTAAGGTTGATGAGTTCAAGGCCGAAAAGCATGCAGAACCGGTTGCGCACACTGATACAGAAATAAATGAGCTGGAAAAGGTTGGCTGGGGAATAGAATATGATAGCTTAGAACAACATTTCGAACAGGAAGAGATGAACTTCACATCACAGGGAACTATTTTAACCCAGGACGGACACCGGGTTGATTTTCTCCTTTCTTTCTAGGAGGCTGTCCGAGAATAGCAATTTTTTTTCAAATCGGATCGCCACCTAATCTCCCATTTGACTATAACTCCTCCCTGAGTCTATAGGCCTCCATGAAGTTTTTGTCCTTCCGGGACCAGACTTCCAAGTCTTAACCACTCTAAACCTTTCAAGAGAGGATCGTACAGACTATGGAACGTTTTTTTCTAGGGCCGTCAAATTCGCAGAAAAAAATATTTTGCCATCTGGAGAGGCCCAGTTCCCCGTTGATCAACGGGATGGTTTCAGAGGGTCCGACAAGGCCGGATTTCAGGTGGGAATCACCGTTTCCGTCCTGCTGGTCATGGAGCCACACTCCGCGGGGAATCAGATTTCGTAAGAGCTGAATTACATCTGCTTGAACACTCTCATCCCAATTCTCCTGAATCATAATTGCCCCTGTGGCGCCTTGGGCATACACTGCCACAAGGCCGTCACTCACTCCGTTTTTACGGATCACTTTGGCTATTTTTGATGTGATATCAATTAGTTCTTCTCGTCGCTCGGTACTTATTTGAATAATTTCCCGTATCATTTCTCTGCTCCTGAGATGTTATTGTATGTAGGGTATCTTGAAAAATTAGGATTTTCGTTCAAGATCAAGGCGTGCCCAAAATTTTACCGGAGGCATATAGTTGATATTCCGAGGATAAAATTTTGGGCACAACGCAGAGATTGGGCGAAAAGACAATTTTTCAAGGTACCCTGTAATCGTTCACCAGGGGTGCGAACTTACGGTAATTTCCGGCATGGTTCACATATATCAGCTTTCAGTCTTCAATCCAAACCGCCTGAACAGTTATCGGTTTTGTCGGTTTTACAGTCAGTTATGAAAACTTTTTCAAAAAACTGCAAAATATCTTGCGGTCATAGGCAACTGGCAGTAATATTTATAGATTCATAAATCTGCCGTAAGGGGGTTCTAAATCTCTTAAACAACTTTGATAGTCTCGCAAAAAGTATTGGGGATGGCGACGCCATCAACTTTTATCTCATACCATGATAAGGGGCAAGACACAATTTATGCAGGATCCTCATGCCGGGAATTCTCCATTTGAAAAGACCCCCAGACAGCAGCTTCTGGAAGCTCCTCTGGAGTTTCTTCCCATCTCAGTCGCCAGCAGGAAAAAACTCGTAAACATGGGTTTCGTATCTGTGGGAGAGTCTTTCCGTGCAGCTCTTATCGGCAGGCTGTCCGCCCGAAAAAACGGAACGGTTGCGTTTGAGAATTCAGTCTTAAAGGCAGGATGCAAACTGCTTGGACATCCTGAAATAAACAGGTCGGATCTGAAAAACTGTAGACCCAGGTATGTCTCCGAGACAGTAGGGGATGCCCTTGAACGGTTAAACGGGCAGTCTTTTAAGCTGGCTGATTCCGCTTTAAATAGATCGATCCGCGATATACTGTTTCCAACAGCAAGGTACGACGCCCTCAGCAGGCTGGGGGTTGAGACTGTCGGTGAACTCCTTGGTTCGTGTATGAAAGATCTCTTGGAGACAAGCGGTGTCGGTCCCAAAAACCTGGGTAATTTTTTGGCACATACATTTGATTACCTTTTCATCATAAACGAGCCGGAACATGGATTGCCCTTGGTCGTGCAGGACATGCCGACGCCTTTAAATGACTGCGCACTCGATATTCGTATAAAGCTTTTATTATCCCCATGGTTTTCAGACAAGGCGTTAAAGGCCGGATTCAAATTGCTTCATGGCGATCGGCTGCAGGCACTCATTTTTTATAGGAATTGCGCAGGCGGATCGTTTTGTTACAGAAAAAATCATCATGTGGTTCTGACCTTTGATGACGCCCCTCAACTATCCCAGGGTTTCAGAATAAGCCATGCGGAATGTGAACTTTGTAGCCGGAATCAACGGAGTCGTGAATACTGCCGGCATTCGGCAGCTGTGGCAATACGTTCTCTCGACCATCTCGTCCACGAGGAATGGAAGAAGAGACCTTTGCCTATGCTTTATCCTGATACTGTATGGTATCTGATCGGTCGGTATTTGTTTGATCTGCATGGACACGGCAGGCAGGCAGGAATTGAGGTGAGCCGCTATAAAGAAATGTGGAGGCTCACCGTGAGGGACGAAAATGAAAAATTGTCCCTTTCCTGGCTTTTTACTCCCTGGTTGATGAGAGAAGCAGTGGCGCTTTTCGGGAATAAGTTTGAATATCATGAGGGGATTGAGATTGATGAGGCAGACCGGGACAATTTAGGGGATCTCTTTGTTCGAATTACCTCAATGGCCAGGACATCCACGGAAGTGGAACTGAACGAATTCTGCGAACGCAGCATTGCCCAGGAGAGAGACGAGTCGATATGGTCATGGCTTGCCGGTAAATTCTGCATGATAATCCCTGCCGGGAATATCCATGTGCGGAGATTTAAGGAGGACGGACTTTTCCATGTTACTGCTGCCGACCCTGTGAGTGGGATGGAAATGTTAAATCTGATCCTGCCGCGTGACAAGACTTGCGATTTTATGGCAAGTCTTGCCGCCAGGGGAATCGGGAAAAAACCGCTTCCTCTTGCAAAGGCCTTTTGTAAGATATATTTTGATGAGGATGAGTCATCTCTCATTGTGTCACCGTGTCTCCGTCTCAACGACGGCACGGTTCTTGTCAGGGAGGAGATGGAATTCGAGAGGTATGACAGGTGTTACTACCGGGAAGGGGAAGGGCTCCTGCCCGTTGTGGAACAGAAACGGGAGGTAGTATTTTTTGAAGATCCTCATTTCATGACAAGAGTGGAGTCAAACGATGTGCCGGCCTTTTTGGAACAGTACCGGAGGGCGTTGCATGCCGAAGGGAATGAGGTTGCGCCCGCGCTTTTCAGGTTTGCAATGCAGGATGCTCCGGACCGGATCGAGTTTAATTCATTTCACATGGACGGGAATTGGTGTTATCTGTCCGGCAGGTATGGAGTGGGGAGCAGTACAATTTCTCTTGAACAGCTTATTAAGGCAAGAAGCGATGGGCTTAACTACCTGCCCGGCAAAAAAAATTGGCTGAGACTCACTGATTCTCCGCTTGAATGGTTTCACAATTTAGGAGAGGAACGTATCTGGTACGATTCTGATGGCCGGTGTAACGGGATTCGCCTCTCCCGGAGAGAATTGTTAACATTGTCCGCCCTTATTCCGGAGTTGCATGTCAAGACCCGGTCAAAGAATGAAAGATCCACACTTGAAAAATTGCTGGAAGTGGAAGAATGGCAGGATCATAATGATCTTCCGGTTGTTCCGGATCATCTGCGCGAGTATCAGCGCAACGGCCTGGCCTGGCTGTTCAACCTCTACCGGAATCGACTGGGAGGCATACTTGCCGATGACATGGGCCTTGGAAAAACGCATCAGGCCCTTGGTCTTCTTTGGGCTGTTCTGAACCAGAACAATTTCAAAGGGGATAAACCCTTCCTGGTCGTGTGCCCGGCAACCGTTGTCTCCCACTGGGTAGAGAAAATCAGACAATTTTATCCTGGTTTCGATTGTTACGTCTATCACGGCAGTAACCGTGAAATCAGGATGACAACGGGCAGCCGTATGATATTTATAACCACCTATGGGATTATGCGGCGTGATGTGGAACCACTCTCCGCGATTGAGTTCGAGATCATAATCTTTGACGAAGTGCAACAAGTTAAAAACAAGAAGACCGGAGTGCATGATGCAGCCGCCCGGCTGAATGCCAGGGTTGTGTTGGGTCTAACCGGCACCCCGTTTGAAAATTCGGTTTATGACTTAAAAGCAATATTTGATGTGTGTCTGCCCGGTTTTCTGGGAAAGGATTCCTCTTTTAGAAAATACTATGTCGTTCCTATTGAAGAGCATGAGGACAACCAGCAGAAGGACACACTTGCCAGGCTGATTAAGCCTTTCCTTCTGCGTCGGACCCGGACTCAGGTACTGACCGAGCTTCCCGATGTGATTGAAGACGTACGCACCTGTGAATTAAGCGAGGATCAGATTGGTCTATACCGTCAGATGATAGCCAACAAGGGACGGCCCATTATTGAACGGCTTGCCGATAAATTAGAGCAGCAAAATCTTCCATATATGGAAATCCTTGCTGTTATCAATTATTTGAAGCAGATCTGCGATCATCCGGCCCTTTTGGATGGTTTTTCCTATGAGAATTATTCGAGTGGAAAATGGAATCTTTTTGTTGATTTGTTGGATGAGTGCCTTTCCAGTTCCATAAAAGTGGTGGTCTTCAGCCATTATACACGGATGCTGGATATTATTGAAAAGTACTTGGATGAAGCAGGCATACCGTTCTGTGGCTTGCGGGGCAACATGTCCTTGAAACGCCGGGAAATGATGATTAGACGGTTCAATACGGATGATTCATGTAAGGTGTTCAGTGCAAGCCTTCTGGCAGGAGGCATAGGAGTTGATCTTACGGCTGCCCAGGCAGTGATCCATTATGACAGATGGTGGAATGCTGCCAGGGAAGATCAGGCTACGGCCAGGGTGCACCGGATGGGTCAGAAGCACGTGGTACAGGTGTTTAAACTGGTGACTGTCGGCACCTTGGAGGAAAAGATTCATCGTCTGATAGAAAAGAAACGGGGGCTGGCCGAACACCTGGTACGCGAAGATGATGCCTCAATAACCAAGCATTTCAGCCGTGAAGAACTCGTGGGACTGCTTCAGTGGGGGGGGATGGGGTGATTGGACTTTTTACGACCCCATCACGCATGGCTTGTCATTCGCAACTTGCTCATATGCGGACAGACGTTGCCGGTTACGAGTTGCAGGTTGCGGGATATACCTTTAAACCCGGAAAGGAAGTCAATAAGACGACCATCAAAAGGTGTCACTCCCTGAATTGTCAAAAAAATGTCGATGTCAACCTGTAACTCGCAACTCGTAACAGTTTGTATATCTAGATCCGTTTCAGCTCTCCGTCTTCAAGATTTTCCGCATCATCGGGCACTATGTATTTTATTTTAAAGGTTCCGCCCTCCATCTCATCTTGTGAGATTCTTTTTTCAGCCTTTGCGCACTTGACATATATTTCGGAATTTACACCCAGCATCCTGGAGTTGATCACTTCTACGCAGAGGTCTTTGCGGATACTGTTTTCCACCTCTTTGAGTTTATCCTTGTTTTGCCTGATTATCTTTCCAATTTCGGCAATTCCACGCTGAATTTTGTTGTATTTTGTTATTTTTGAAGTCATCAGATCCACTTTTTTGAGCATACCGTCGCTGAATTTTTGAGCGCTGAACAGTGATTGAAGCCGGTAACTGAGTGGTACGGCATCCTTGCCGATAATAGAGCCGAATTTTTGAAAGGCGGGGATGAGTATGTTTTTAATTGCAGCCAATACCTTCTTGAACTGCGGAGCCGCCTGTGTGGGATTTTTCCTTAAGATATCCTCGAACTGTACCAGATGAGTGAGGATGGCGGTCGCGAGTTCTTTCAGAGCCGGGCCAGCGGATTTGATTTTGACCTTGAGTTCATCAATGGTTTGTTTCAGATTTGCGGCCTTTTCGAATAGTTCCTCGCCAAGAACAAACCTGTTGACGCCGGATAGTGTACTTTGATGCAGTTCCGCTTTTTTTGTCTTGATTTCCAGTCCGAGGCAGGTTGAGTTTTTGTCGAATTTAATCAGGTCGTGAGCAAGAAATTTTGATCCATTGGAATTTTTTTTCACGTGGATATAGGTGGCTTCCGCTCTTGCGTTTACAACGCTTGAAGCAATAATTTCCTGTTTTGCCTTTACAAAGCAGCCGCCGGTGATCAGGTCCGTCTCCACATCTTCGGCCACGACGGCCTGACCTTCAATCGATCCGTTCACGTGGATAAAGCCGTTGGACTGAAGAGTAAAGACCCCTTTGACGTTTCCCTGTATAACGATATTGGACAGGCATTCCGATTCTGAATCGTTAAGATCTCCCAGGTCTCCGACACCGTAATTCACGTCGCCCTTTATGGTGACCGTGTCTGAGATATCCAGTTCTTGAAGTGTTCCGGGATCTCCTTTACGCTCGAGCCGAAAATTGAGAATACCGGATGTTGCCGCGTACAGCATGTATTTGGAATCATCGTCAGGGAGATCTACCCTGATTACATGATTTTTGTTCCACCTGGGTTTCAGATGGCGTCTGAGTTTTGGCTTGATCCTGCGTCCTATACAGTCAATACCCGGGGAGCCTTCTGTTCTTGAATGAATTGTTGCGAGCAGGGCCTTTTTCTTGGTGGCCGGATACATGTTGATTTTTTTCAGATCAATATTTCCGCTCTCAGAAATTTTTCCCGATTGTCTTTTCCATTCAAAGGCCAGCTCAGAGTATCCATCCGTTCCGTCAACATGGGGCACCCCTGATATTTTTAATATCCTCTGCTCAGTGTCAAGTATAACAGCCACGGATCTGAAAGGAGGTTCAGGATTCTGAGCCGGGACAACCGTAAAGTTTACCGAGTTCCCCGCGTTTATGTCCGTCATATTGGTGTTGGGGAAATTTATTGAAAAGTTGGAGGAGAGGACTTTGTAGAGTGCGTAAGCGAGGATCTCATTTTCTATCTTTCTTAAAGGGGGGAGATCCATGGTGGCGGTTATCCTGTTATCGCTGTATGTCATTGAAAAGTATATCTCTTTCGCATGGGCAAGCACCTCTTCCCTGGTTGCGCTGTCAAGAAGGCTTAAGGGGTCCGTCATTTTGCCCACTTCCGGGACATCAAGCCCGTCTCTTGTCAGGATGTTGGTTTTCAGGTCGGTCATATTGTTGTTTTTTTTTTGAATTCCTAACCCGGATAAAAAGGAAAAGTACAAAAAGATTTTTTTGTCTGTAATGGCTTGAAAACACAGTGGTATCGGATCTGTTTTAGTCCCGGATGCGGCCAAACCCCCAGCTGAATGACCTGTCTAATGTCTCATGACCTCCGGCCTGGACTCCTGCAAACATTATCTTTGCCATCCTGGGGGCTCCTGCCCGGGCAACATCGATCATCAGTTCCGCGTCGGCGATCAGACGTTCCGTCTCTTCGTCGGGATATCCGCACCAATACTTGAGATCGTGTTTGAAACAGGCTTCGTACAGATCAATTTCGTCCCATCTGTCGAACCACATGGAGCATCCGTCGCTCTTGAACGGTCTGATCGGGTAATCATTGTCGATTTTCCCCCACAACTCAGTAAGTCCATACTGTTCGCAGATTTCCTTGATATTTTCACGGGATAATTCTTCCCCTTTTTTCGGTAGAATCATTTTTTTGCCCTCAAAATTCTTTAGCTGACAAG
>DAOVYS010000198.1 GCA_030635485.1 Pseudomonadota bacterium
ATTTCTCAATGCACATCCTTAAGGCATCAGCAGATCCCGGAGGAACAAGAAGACAGCTTTCTCCGCTTACCATTCCGGCACGATCCCACAAGCCTTTTATGTCAGAAATTATCACTGTTTTTCCACAGGACATTGCCTGCAGACAAGCGCTCTGACCCGATGGCTGGTATGTCTGACGTATTGGCAAAACAATAAATAATGACTCCTGAACCAGTTTTCTGATCTCAGAATCAGTCAGCAACTGCGAACGCCAGTCACCCTGAATTATTTCTACATTGGCTGATTCATTGGCCACCGGAAGACTGGTAACAATTTTAAGCTTTGGAAAATTTTCGCCCCAGGCCTGTATCAATGTTGCGTAGTCACGATGCAAATCGTTACCTATGCTCAGGACATACTGGTCTTTCTTATCAAGCCTTTGTCCGCCCTTAATGTCCGGAACCCAGAACTGCTGATCCACGCCAAACTGAAGATAGGCTACCCTTATATCATCACCAAAAAAATCCTGCAAAAAAGCCTGGTCACCTTTTGACAGGGTAGCCACGGTAACATGACGCAAAACCCTTTGATAAAACCAACGGTGCCTGCCTTTGGTTTTCTCATCACATATACCCATGGCCAGAAAAACTATCTGCGCCCTGACCAGCCCCATAGCCTTGATTGCCGCCAGAGCAAGCCCAAAGGTGGTTGTGGTTGCAACCAAAATATCTTCCTGGGTAAATTTCTTGCGCCACCCGGAAAAAAGTAAGCGAAAAATCACAGCCAGTGGCAGACCGGATAAACGCCAGCCAACACTGGTTACAGCCCGAAAAAGAAAACCTCTCCCGAGAAGACCCAAATCACGTTCATCATAAATGGCACATTGGATTCCCCGGGAAATCAGTTGCGGATATCCGTAAAAAAATTCGGTCGGAAACTCGTTATCGGATTCCAGACGCTCTTTGCGGCCGGATTTAAAGAGGAAGGTCAGCTCAGGCATTAATTTTCAGCTTTATTTATAAAAAACTCGGCAAGTTTAAAATCTTGTTCTGTATCAATGTTCACAATCGGACATTTTATTATTACTGCCGAAGTATGATTACCCTTAATATTTTTCTTATTCATAATACAATCTCTGGTAATCGCATAGGCAATGCCGTTTCGATGATACACCGGTGTGAGCTGCTGCCTGGCGATGATCCTGGAACCTGCCGGATCGTAATAATCCAGCGCTTCATCTTTTATTATTAGTTGTTTCAACGGATGAGCCTTGGTATCTGTCTCGCTCACTGTCCATACCGCATCATATCCACCCATGATCAGCTTTTCTACTGTCTCAGTAACATGCTCCGGTTTCCGCATTGGCGATGTAGGCTGCAGCATAACAATCACGTCATATTGCCGGCTGTCAAGTTTTTCACATTCCGTAAGGGCATGATGGAGAACATCCCAGTCAGCCACAATGTCGTCTGAAAGCTCTTCTGGCCGCAAGAAAGGAACATCCAGGCCGGAATCCCTGGCAATTCTTGCAATCTCCGGGTGATCTGTGGAGACGACGGCTCTGTCAACATACGAAAGTTGCCGCACAACCCTGCCGACCAAAGCGACAAGTGGAACGTCATTCAGAGGGCGAATGTTTTTAAGTTTCACGCCTTTGCTGCCTCCCCGCGCCGGCACGACAACAAGTATGGTTTTGTTCAAAATCATGGTTTTTTCTTTTCAGGAAATTCCATCCGGGATCGACTTTTCAATTTGATTGCTTGTATCAATCCGGGGATTTCCCTCAAATTGAAATTCGCTGAAACCCTGATAAAACGACAGCCGCATTCCGCGGCCGATTTTCTATCCGATTCTCCATCACCAACAACTACCAGTTTAGAGCTGTTCACCTGTTCGGTCTGCATGATGTTTTTCAGGTTTTGTGACTTCTCTCGGGGATATCCGAAGGTGTCCTCAAAATACCCTTGCCAATTTCTGGTTATAATGATTTCTCGAAGAGCCGCTTCAGGGGTTGTGGAACTCACGTACAGCCTGTAATGCCGCACAAGCACCCTTAACACTTCTTCCGCTCCCGATTTTTCAGGGCATGTTTTTGCGCCGGACAGGACAATACCATTGTATTTTTTGGCCAGTTCCTGCACAACGATCGGTCTTTCATCCTCATTAACCCTTTTTCTACGAAGAATTTCAGATAGAATCACATACCGGCTTTCCTCGTACATCTCTGAGAGTACTTCCCTGATAAGCTTCTCATGAGCGCTGTCTCTGGGAAACAACGAAAAATAAGCATCATACTTCAGCTTATTCGAGTCGATGAGAGTGCCGTCGAAATCAAAGACAATAACTTTTACTGACAATTCGTATCTCCACAATACGGCTCACACGTTTTTCGTCTCCAACGTGGAAAGATTAGGGATAACGGTCTTTCTGGCCTCCCTGGGCAGAAGTGCAATTCTCTCATCCTCGTAATATGAGTCGTCATTATAGTGGGTGGTTGAAACCTCCTCGAATATGGCGCCGTCAAGGGTATGGAACTTATGCCATTCGCCAGGCATTACCAGGACCTTCTCCCCGGGCAGAACCTTTATAGTCTTCCCGTTAAGTTCCACTTCCAGATCACCGTGAAGAAGCTGAAAGGTTTCCTCTTTTTTCTGGTGATAATGATATGGATGCTTCTGCCTGGGAAGCTGAATAATCAGTTTTTTGCAGTATTTCCGGTTGATGCAATCGATAATCACGGCCCCGAATTCCCTGAATCTTTCAAGGCCGTAGTGATGGGATAACTCAATGGCACTGTCTTCACTTATAAAAATTCGGGCCTCACTCATCATTCCCCGCACCTGCAGCATAATCCGATAGATGATTTCATCCCGGTCAGGTGGAAATTCCGCCGTAACCGAGCTGATGGATTCATTGGGCTTGTATTCCTTGTCAGCGATCAGCCCTTCACGCCAATCCCCGCTGGATAGCCGGCCATCATGAAAAGGCATGGCAAAAAAAACCTTGTTCCTGCTGAGTGCCTCGCCTTTATTGATCGCCTCCTTGGCAAAGACCCCGCGCATTAGCGAACGGAGGGAGGCGATTTCCGTCGGTGAAGCTGGACAGCGGCGTTCACCACTACAGGAATCGACCGTCTCTTTCCATGCCTCGATCCATTTCTTGACCTGATCAGCTTTTGAGGAGTATGCGTTGAGCTTGTGCTTTTCCGTCTCAAGACCTACGTGACGTTCGAAAATCCTTGCCCCAACAGCATATGCAACGCGGATCGCATTGTAGTTCTCCGGAGACTCATGAGTGGAAAAACCGATGGTTATATGCGGAAAACGTTCTTTTAAGGTACGAATCTGATGCAATCTCAGATGATCATTCTCGGTGGGATAAAGGGCAATGCAGTGCATCAAGGCAAAATGAACCTTTTTGGCCTCAAAATAACTCACAAGCCTGTCGATCTTGGCCATACTGAGGCCGGCGGTGGAGACGATAACTGGTCTATTCGTTTGGGCGATACGTTCAAGAAGCGGTCGGTCGGAAGCGGAACAGCTCGCTATTTTTATAATCTCTATCCCAAGCTCTAAAATGATGTCCACCGACTCCTCATCAAAAGGGGTACAAATCGTGGTCATGCCATTATCACGAACAGCCTGGGTCAGTGTCTTGTACTGATTCTTATTCAGGGCTGTCTCCATAAACCGAGGGATATGTTTCACATCCTTTTTTGTCTTATAGTCGGAGTGAATAAAGGTATCCAGTTGACGGAACTGAAACTTCAAAGCGCCCCGGACACCAGTCTCCCTGGTCACCTCTCCCATGGCACTGATTATGTTCAGGCCGTGCTCCAGGTCGCCCTGATGATTGTTGGCCATATCATAGATAAAAAGATCACTGAAATTAAACGGGTGCATTGCTAACTCCTTCTTATTAAAGTACTTCTATAGCATCAAGACCGTAGCCAGCCTGATAGTTGATTTTCACGGTTTTCCGACAGTTATGCGAGATGTGCGCAGCCGCAACCACCATCATTGTATCCAACCCCTTGTTCAGGGCAATGGGGCTGTCCGCCCCGGTCTTCCCTGCCAGAATGCTTTCGATATTGTTAATTTCCCCCTTAAAATCGTCCGGACGGGTCTTGGGTATCAACTCTTCTTTAACTCCACCTTTACCATCAGAGTAACGAAGCGCATCGTGGCCGCCATCGATGTTTACATACCACTCAAGAAATCCTTCCGATCCCTGAACACGCAAAATTTTTTCGGCCGGTTCAGTTATTACATCCTGAGCAATATCGCCGACCAGCCCTTTTTCAGTCCTGACATTGAGGAAACAGACCCGGTCATATTTCACCACGCCATCATCAACCATATCCATCATGGCTGAGACCTCAACGATTCTTCCCATGCCGGCAAGATGCGCAAAATGCTGCCAGATATTCATGGCATGAGAATGTTCACCACTAGCGCCGCCCCCACGAGCCGCAAATCCAAGATAAGTGTCCTGCGGACCGGCGAGCCAAGGGTGGGCTGAAAAAATTCCGCCCCAATGCTCCCGGAACCTCGCACTTATAGATATAGGCGTACCGATGATATTCTTGGCAAGTATTTCTTCTGCACGCCGAGTATTATCAGTCATCGTGTGATTGTAGCCCACACAAACAAAAGTACCTGTTGAACCAGCCAAATCGAAAAGTTCCTTTGCTCCCTCCAAAGATGGTGTACAAAGAGGCTTTTCAATCAACAACGCCTTGGGAGGATTACGCTCCAACACGCTTAATGCCAGACTTATATGCGTGTCAGGCGGGGTTCCGATAATAACAAGATCAACATCTTTATCAGGTAGTTTATCAGGTGTGATCAATTGAATTTCAGGATCCCAATTACCATACCTGGCTGGATAGATATCTTCACGGGTCCTCCTCAGGGCCTCCGGGTCAACATCACATATTACTGTCTCCCAGCCCTTTGACCGGCAAGCATAAGCCAGATGGTTGCCGATTGAACCAGCCCCGTAAATTTTTACTTTGTACATGATCTTCTCTCCTTTTTCCTAACAATAACTGAGATCGCTCTGCTCCATATAGGTGACAGTTATGCTGAGACCTTTGCAAAACGCCCCCTTTTGAACAAATAGCGCTAAATCTTCACTTCGTGCCGGCGTCAGACTCAAATTTTAAGCCTCGAAATACGACTTTGAAAGCTATCCTTAAACGCTATCCTTAACAAAGTGATCTGGTATTTTTTACTAAGTTATTCTGAATTCTTTATTAAAAAAGCCTGGCCGGAGGGTAAAGGCAGGAAAAAC
>DAOVYS010000069.1 GCA_030635485.1 Pseudomonadota bacterium
CCCGCAGGGTACTGATATTCCGGGAATTCCTGCAAGGTTTGCGGAGATTGTCAGAATATCGGATAGATACATGCCGAGCGGATCATCAGACATCTCGCCGATTCGCCATGCCGGCGTCGGGGTTACAGGCGAAGCTATAATATCGCATGTCTGAAAGGCCTCGTGAAAATCCTTTATTATCAAAGTTCTCACCTGGGAGGCCTTTTTGTAATAGGCATCATAATACCCTGATGAAAGGGCGTATGTACCGATGATAATCCTGCGTTTAACCTCGGTTCCGAATCCTTTGGATCTGGTTTTCTCATACATCTCGATCAGGGATTTCGCATCCTTGTCCCGGAAACCGTATTTGACCCCATCGTATCTGGCCAGGTTGGAGCTGGCCTCAGCCGGTGCAATTATGTAATAGGCCGCCACACCGTAGTCGGTATGGGGCAGGGAAACCTCAACCGTTTCCGCGCCCGCTTTTTTCAATGCATTAATTCCCTCTCCGACCGCATGTTCAACTTCGGGATCAAGCCCTTCAACAAAATACTCTTTAGGAATACCGATTTTCATTCCTTTCAGCCCGCCGCTCAGTTCGCTCAGATAATCGGGCGTGGAGCGATTTACCGACGTGGAGTCTCTGTTGTCATAACCGCAGATTACGTTCATTACGTGCGCGCAGTCCGTGACGTTTCTGGTAAGGGGACCGATCTGATCAAGGGAAGAGGCAAAGGCGATAAGTCCGAATCGGGACACGCGGCCGTAAGTCGGTTTCATTCCCACAACACCGCAATGGGACGCCGGCTGCCGGACCGATCCTCCTGTGTCGGAACCCAGAGAGGCTATACATTCACATGCTGCCACGGATGCGGCGGATCCACCGCTGGATCCTCCGCAGATGTAGTCCGGGTTCCATGGATTTTTGGGAATCCCGTACGCGCAGTTTTCAGAAGAAGAGCCCATGGCAAATTCGTCCATTGCAACCTTTCCGACAATGACTGCGCCCGCTTTTTCAAGTTTTTCAACAACAGTTGCGCTGTAGGGCGGGATAAAAGATTCAAGGATGCTCGATCCTGCTGTTGTGCGCATTCCTCTGGTGCACAAAACGTCCTTTAAAGAGATCGGGATGCCGCACAAGGGGCCTCCATTGTTTTCGTTTAAGAGCCGGTCGGCCTCTTCGGCCTGTTTTAAGGCATTGTTACGGTCCACCGTGATGTAGGCATTAATTTTGTCTTCCACCTTGTCTATACGGTCAAGAACGGAATGGGTGACCTCAACCGCCGACGCTTTTCGTTTGGCAAGAATATCTTTTAATTCATGAATTGATAATGAATAGAGTTCCATATTTCCTCATACTGACCTGTAAATCGGTAGTTTTAGCTATATTACATCCGCTTTAATTATAAAAAACAGAAAAGGGGCGGGGAGAAGTGAAAAAATATTTACGATTAAATGATTTTTGGGACCTCAAAGGATTCGCCGTTTTGAACCGGGCCGTTAGCAAGGGCTGCTTCCTGATCCAGAGATTTGCGGGTTTCGTCACTGCGAAACGCATTGCTGACGGAAATGGCATGGGTGGTCGGTTCGACTCCCCGGGTCTCGGCCCCACTTAGTTTTTCAACATAATTCAGAATTTTGTCCAGTTGTTCCGTAAGGGGTTTTATTTCTTTTTCGGCCAGTTCTAACCGGGCCAGTCCGGCTACATATTTTACTTCTTTGGTGGTTATTTTCATTTGAGTATTTTTTGTCGGTCATTTGAGTGGATTTTATTTATGTTTACATCTCTTATGATCTTATTAAAAACAGCAACTGTTTTTTCATCGAATTGGGTGTTGGTGCATCTTTTTAGTTCTTCAAGCGCCTTTTTTTTGCTGAAATTGACCCTGTAGCTCCGCATGGAAGTCATGGCGTCAAAGCTGTCCGCCACGGTAACTATCTTGGCCAGGATATCGATTTGATCCCCTATCAGGCCGTCAGGGTAGCCGTTGCCGTTCACCCATTCGTGGTGGTGCCTTATAACGATTCCCTCGCGGGCAAGGAAGGCCAGAGGTTTGATGATGGATTGCCCGACTTCGGGATGTTTTTTTACAAGCTGCCACTCTTTATAATTAAGAGGGCCTGGTTTCTGTATGCAACTGACATCAATAATCAGTTTACCTATGTCATGCAGCTGACATGCCCGTTCAAGAATTATTATCTCCTCCCGGGGGAGATTCATCTTTTTGCCGATCATAAGGGAGTAGTTGGTCACACGGTTTGTGTGACCGGCGGTGTAACGGTCTTTCTGCTCCAGGGCGTTCTGCAGGGTGTGTATGGCGTTAACGGTTGAGATCTCAAGCTGATCGCTGTATTCTCTTAAAAGAATGTTTTTTTCCGCAAGTTCCTTGGTCTTTGCCTGTATCTCTTTTTCAAGGTTTGTTTTGTAAGCCTTTTCCTGGAGCACGTACATTCTTTTTTCAATTGCACGCTTGATTTTGACGTCAAACAGGTCGAGATCCTCGATCGGCTTGGTGATAAAGTCGTAGGCGCCCAGGTTGATCGCCTTGACCGCGTATTCCATGGAGCCTGCGCCGGTCAGAAACAGGACAGGTATTCCCAGGTCTTTTTTGTTGATTGCCTGAATGGTCTCAAAGCCATCCATGCCCGGCATGTTTATATCCAGAATGATGGCGTCGAATTTATCGTTTAATATATTCACAGCCGACTGGCCGTTGTCAACGTCCGTGACTTCATAGCCGAACATTTCAAGGATTTTTATTACCGCATCTCTGACCAGGTCATCGTCGTCGGCGATTAAGATTTTTTTCATGTGGTATACGTTTGGAAGTTTAGGCCATCTTGAATAATTGTCTTTTCGTCCGATTTCGGCGTCACAGCAAAAATGAAAAATGCTCACATATACCTAATATGCTGCGCTTTTTCGTTTTTACTGTTCCTTGACATCGAACGAAAATCCTAAATTATTCAAGACACCCTTTAGTAGGCCTCTTTGGGCGGAGTGAAGAAGGTTGTAACGTTTGATATCTTTATCAGCTACCAAGATCTTGACACAAAAGCCATTTTACAAGGTCCAGTAATTTTTTGCAATGTTTCGAGTCTGTTCGAGCACGGATGCAAGCAGAGCATCCTGTTTGTCGATGTGAGTGTCCTTAAAAGCCTCGGCTGTTTTATGGTCCAGTATGGACTCCCCTGCCATTTCCAAAAGGGCTGCCATTACGCCGTCGCACAGTCCATTCAGATCATACCCGCCTTCAAGTGTGGCCAGGAGCCGGCCGTCACAGATTTCATCGGCAAGATCCTGAAGGATTTCGGTCATGTAGGCAAAGCCCTTGTCGGTCACCTTCATTCCTCCCAGAGGATCGGCTATGTAAATGTCGAAACCGGCGGAGATCATGATCAGGTCAGGTTTGTATTGTCTTGCGATCGGGGAGAGGATGTCGTTGAATATTGAAGCAAAGGCAAAGTCATCCTGTCCTCCGGGCAGAGGCACATTGATCGTAAACCCTTCTCCCTTGTCTTTACCGGTCTCGGAAAGGCTGCCGGTTCCCGGATAGTACGGGTACTGATGGGTTGAGAAATAGAGGACCTGGTCCGTGTTGTAAAAGGAATGCTGAGTGCCGTTTCCGTGGTGCAGATCCCAGTCAACGATCATGACCCGGTCGACATTCAGGTTTTGGATCGCGTAATGGGCTCCAATGGCGATATTGTTGAAAAGGCAGAAGCCCATTCCCCTGTCAGCCTCGGCATGATGGCCGGGGGGCCGGACAAGTGCGAAGCAGTTGTCTATTTCCCCTTTCATAAGAAGGCGGGTTCCCTCGACAACAGCCCCTGCGGCCAGGCATGCCGCATCATAGGAACGGGCGGAGGTCGTGGTGTCGGGATCAAGAATGTCAAACGGCTTGCCCCCGGTTGAGGCAACCCTGTTGACATGGGCCGGAGTGTGGTTCATCTGGAGTATTTCATGCGAAGCCGGTTCAAAGGCTGGAAAATGGAACATTTTCATGATTTCCGGGGCTGCAAGCCGTTCATGGATAACTTCCAGCCGTCTGGGGGATTCAACATGGGTTTGTCCTGGATTATGTTCCAGAAACAGGTCGTTTTTTAATATGGCTGTTTTTCGCATGGGATTTGTCCTTTTTAAGGGTATTTTTCGTAAATATTCGGCCAACCCTTTCCCTAATTAGAATTAATTGTAGGGGCGGGTTCCAAACCCGCCCTTTTTCGGGGTTAGCGAAGCGTAACCCGACAAAAACCAAGTTGAAAGCGTCGGGTTACGGCCTATCGGCCTAACCCGACCTACCTATTATGCCGACATCCCTGTTTACGCGCAGATGCGGTGCGTGTAATCGCTTACGTTGGTTACTCCTGTTTCAGTGACCAGATAATCAAAGCGCTGGTCATGGGCGAGAAGAGGGACCTCGGAGACCACCTGGAGTTGAAACGCGATAGCGATACGGACCGCCCGGGGCGCGTTGTTGAGAAAACGGTCGTAATATCCGCCTCCGTAACCGAGCCGGCCTCCCTGTCTGTCAAAAACCGATCCGGGAAGAATAACTGTGTCGATTTCACCGGGATCCACAGTTGACAATTGTTGGGGGTCGGGTTCGGGAATGGAGCAATATCCGGGGCGCAGGTCCTGGTAAGGATCCGTTATCCGGTATGGTATCAGCCTGGATTCGTCAGGTAGCGTAAACGGTACGGTTACACGCATTCCCTTGTCCAGGCATTGGCTGATAAGGTGCAGGGTTTCCACCTCGCTTTTAAAGTTCACATAGACAAACAGGGTATTTGTACTGGAAAAATTATCAATACTCCAGAGGTGTTCTATCACGGATCTGCTTTTTTGAGCGCGTTTATCAGGCAAAAGGGTGTCCCGCAGGGCAAGAATTTTTTTTCTCAGCTCTTTTCGTTCCATCGGGTTTCCGTGTGGTACGTTGTTAAAATATTGATGATCTACGCATACTATTGATTCTACGCTGTTGATACAAAATATTCAATCATCAATATTATCGCACCCTTTTTGGCGAGAATTCATTCTAAAAAAAGGTACCGGAATTTGGATTTTCGTGCTTAATTGGGGCATAATTTTGCTAAAAGCCTCTAAAGACCGAATAGACTGGGGGAGTTTATGATCGCTTTTCCGAATATTGATCCTGTTATTTTTGAGTTAGGTCCTCTGCAGATCCGCTGGTATGGACTGATGTACGTATTGGCGTTTGTTGCCACCTATGTTCTGGTAAGATATCAGATCAAAAAATTCGGCCTGAAAAAACTTGAATCCCATTTTGAGAACCTGAATTTCATCCTGATTATCTGTCTGGTGGTTGGGGCAAGGCTTGGGTATGTTCTGTTCTACAACTTCGGCTACTACTTAAAGCATCCTCTTGAGATTCTGGCGACCTGGCAGGGCGGCATGTCCTTTCACGGCGGCCTGTTGGGTGTGGTAATCGGCGGAATCTGGTTTTGTAGAAAGAGAGGGCTTGATTTTTTGGAGACAGCGGACATCTATTGCGTGACTTTCCCGATAGGGTTAGGATTGGGGCGTTTGGGAAATTTTATTAACGGTGAGCTGTTCGGCAGGGTATCTGATGTACCGTGGGCAATGGTTTTTCCGGATGGCGGACCGGCGGCAAGGCATCCCTCCCAACTTTATGAGTTTTTGCTTGAAGGGGTTCTTCTGTTTGTGATTCTGTGGACAGTGAAGAGCAGGCGGCCGCCCGCAGGCACCATGCTTGGATATTGTTTGGTATTTTACGGCCTTTTCAGGTGTTTTGTGGAATTTTTCCGGCAGCCGGACGCAAACCTCGGTCTTTTCTTCGGATTTATGACCATGGGGCAGGTTCTGAGCGGTTTTATGATCGTGGCAGGTCTTTTTCTTCTGGCAACCAGGAACTGGAAAAGACCGGTTATGTAATAACAGCTTTCTTTTCTTGGTTTTCCTTTACAAATTTATTAAGTTGAATTCTTTCGAATTTTTGCCAAAATCACACTTTTCCTGTAAGGAGCGGGTACCTAATGAACAATAAGGCGCTACGCATTTTTTTTTCATTCCTCATAACACTTATCGTGACGATCATGACCGACAATCCAATCCATGCAACCGAGCTGTCACCGTATCTTCACAAGAAAATCCTTAATAACGGTATGACCGTTCTGGTCAAGGAGATCCCTGGCGCTAAAGTGGCGACTGTGCAGTTGTGGGTCAAGGCCGGCAGTGTTTATGAAGGGCCGGATGAGGCGGGAATCACCCATCTCATTGAACATATGATTTTCAAGGGCACGCCTACCCGGGGGCCGGGTGAACTTGCCATGGTAATTGAGGAACTGGGCGGCTCTATTAACGCCTACACCTCTTATGAATACACGGTCTATCATGCGACCCTGTCCGCGCGTCACTGGGCCACGGCAAGCGAGGTCCTGGCCGATGCCCTCTTAAATTCCGTTTTTGATCAGGGTGAGCTTGAACGTGAGAAAAAGGTTGTGCTTGAGGAAATCGGGATGCGAAACGACCGTCCTTCCATCAAGTTGATCCAGAAACTCATGGAAGAGTCTTATTCAACCCATCCGTACAGACTTCCTATAATAGGCACGGTTGAAAGCGTGTCCGGATTTTCAAGAGACGACATCCTTGATTATATAAAAAGGCACTATGTTCCTGAAAATTTTACCATGGTGGTTGTGGGTGATGTGAAATTCGCCCAGGTCTTGGAAAAAGCGAAAGAGCTTTTCAGCAAACTTCCCGGGACAGGTTACGTTCAGCCCGTTCTTCCGCAGGAACCTGAACAGAAATCGATAAGACTCTTTAAAATAGAAGAGGATATCAAGCAGACGCATATGGCGCTCGCATTTCCCATCACCCCGTTTGATCACCCCGACACCCCGGTTCTTGACGTAATTGCGTCCATTGTAGGGCAGGGCGAGGCCTCAAGGCTCTATCACGAGCTTCGAAACGGAAAAGGTCTGGTTTATAGGATCAGCGGGGCTGCATTTACGCCTCGGGATTCAGGACTTATGGAGATCTCGGCCTTACTGGATGCTGAAAAGATCGTGCCTGCGCTTGAGGCAGCACTGGAACAGGTATTCAAACTGAAATATATACCCGTAAGCGACAGGGAGCTTGAAAGGGTCAAGCGCAACCTGGAGAGTGATTTTGTCTTCAACCTCGAACGTGTGGAAGGCCAGGCCCGGGTGCTGGGAGCATTTGAATTCCTGGCAGGCGACCCGAGAGAGGATGAGTATCTAGAAAAAATTCGGGCAGTGACCCGGGAAGACATCCTGCAGGTCGCAAACAGGTATTTTGACCGGAAACGTGTGACAGCCGGGTTTGTTGTTCCAACAGGAACCGAGGTTGATCTTGACCGGTCCGCATTTGAAAGTCTTTGTGAACGCGCTGAAAACATGGCCAGGCATGGTATTCCGGCCTCCATGATTACAGACGCCTTTCTCTCCAATTTACATCAGTTCCGGCTGCCGAACGGCATGAAGATCCTGGTGCGGGAAGATCCCAAGGTGCCGACCGTGGCGATTCGCGTGGTCTTTCCCGGGGGGCTGAAAAGCGAGACCCCTGCAACCAACGGTTCATTTGCGTTTATCAGTGAACTTATGCCGAAATCCACGGAAAAGCTGCCGCCGCGGGAATTGACCCTGACCATTGCCGACATGGCCGGGGAGATCTCCGGTTTTAACGGGAAAAACACCTTTGGCGTCAAGGCGGAATTTCTTTCCAGGTTTTTTGATAAGGGCATGGAACTTGTCAGAGATGTGCTGAGAACCCCGTCATTTGACCAAGAGGAGGCGGAAAAAATCAGGTCCGAACTTCTTGCCCACCTGAAACAGCAGGAAGATTCCCTGCCTTCCCTTGCCTTTAGGGAATTTAACAGACTGCTTTTTCAGGATCATCCATACGGGTTGAACACAGCGGGTTCGGAGGCGGTTATTAAAGAATTCACAATCCCTGACCTTTTATCAATTTACAGGGAGTTTGCAAGACCCGACAAGATGGTGCTCGCTGTCTCCGGAGATGTGGAGGCGGAAAAGGTCAGGGATCTTGTGGAAACGCTTTTCGGCGACTGGACCGTTCAAGACGAAACAGAAAGTGCAATCGAAGAAGATCTTGCTTCTTCTCCGGTCTCACCCGCGGAGCCTGAAATATTCACACTTGTGCGAGAAAGGGACCAGGTCCATATTATTATAGGATTTTTGGGTTCCACGCTTGAAGGTAAAGACCGTTTCGCCCTGGAGGTGTTGGACACCATTATGAGCGGGCAGAGTGGCCGGCTGTTCATGGAACTGCGCGACAAGATGAGTCTGGCGTACAGCCTTTCTTCGTTTTCTTTCCTTGGTATTGATACGGGTTCAGTGGGAATTTATATCGGAACCAGCCCGGACAAGCGGGATGATGCCATCAAGGCGGTGTGGAACCAGATCTATATGGTCAGGCAGGAGCCGGTCAGTGAAGAAGAGCTTAAACGGGCTCGGAATACACTCATCGGCCATTATGAACTGGGGCTTCAGACCCATGGAGCACAGGCATTGGAAATAGCCCTGTCCGAGATCTATGATCTGGGCCAGGATTTTGGAAAGCGCTATCTTGATGAAATCGGCAAGGTGACCCCTGAAATGGTTCAGGAAGCGGCACAAAAATATTTCCAGCCCGACCATTACGTAATGGTGACCGTGGGAGCCGGTTCAAAGTAAATATTGATGGACTCGTAAAAAGTCCATCGTACCGAATTGGATGGCTAAGTACTCGCAAGGGGCATAAATTCCAAGTTCTATATATGCCCCGCAGGAAGTGCCCTTATAGTTGTTCCAAAAGGAAAAAAAGAAACTAATATGTAAATTCCAGCCAACCCTTTCCCTGATAAAATTAATTGTAGGGGCGGGTTCCAAACCCGCCCTTGGGGTACGAGGCCATCAATATTGAGCCGTAACAGGAAGAAAAAAAATGCAAAAATACATGATAGCGCCTTCGATTTTATCTGCTGATTTTGCCGAATTGGGTAAAGAGATCGGAGACGTTGTAAAGGCGGGCGCGGATATTATCCATGTGGATGTCATGGATGGTCACTTTGTGCCCAATATCACAATCGGTCCGCTGGTTGTTTCCGCTGTCCGGAAGATCACGGATGTGCCTCTTGACGTGCATCTGATGATAGAAAATCCTGATCAGTATCTGGAAGATTTTGCCGCGGCGGGCGCGGACTGGATCACTGTACATGTGGAGACCTGCCGCCATCTTCATCGGACTATTCACAAGATCAAGGAACTCGGAAAAAAGGCGGGCGCGGTATTAAATCCCGCCACTCCGATTGAGACGCTTGATTACATTCTTAAAGACCTGGATCTGGTGATGCTGATGAGCGTTAATCCCGGGTTCGGCGGGCAGTCCTTTATCCGGTCAAGCCTTGATAAGGCCAGGGTGCTTAAAAAGATGATCCAGGATCAAGGCCTTGATACGGGTATTGAGATAGACGGTGGTGTCTGTGCGGAGAATATCGGCGAAATAGCAGAGGCCGGTGTAAATATATTTGTTGCAGGCTCTGCTATCTTTGGAACAGACGATTATGCGGCCGTAATTTCCAAGTTTAAGGCTATTATCGGAGCGTAAGCGGATTACCCCGACACCTTTCTAATCCAGAATAGAATTCCTTTTTTCCACACACAATGAAGACAGGTCTTAGAGATTTTTTAAGCGGTTTGAAGGATCTCTTCTTTCCCCCTGTATGCCTTATCTGCAAGACCAGGCTTGCCGCGGGTCGTCGGGATGTGATGTTCTGCCATTCCTGCATGGATGCGATCGAATTTGTCAGGGAACCGTTTTGCACCTGCTGCGGCCGGGGGTTTCGAAATAGTGCAGGGGGCAGCCACCTCTGCTCTGATTGTCTTGCCGGTTCATACCATTTCTCAAAGGCAAGGGCACTCTTCCGGTATGATGATTCCGTGGCAAAGCTTCTCCACTCCTTCAAATATGGCGGCCACACCACGGGTCTGGCCACATTCGGGGCTCTTAAAAAAAGGATTGCCCATTTAGAGGAGCTGAATGGGCAGGATTTTATCGTGCCTGTGCCGCTGCATCCGAAGCGTCTTAAGCAAAGGGGGTTTAACCAGGCGCTGCTCCTGGCAAAGATTTTTTTTCCGGACCAGAAGGACAAGATTCATCCGGCCCTGATGGAACGGCGCCGCTGGACAGAACCCCAGACCAGTCTGAAGGGGAAAGACCGGAGAAAGAATCTGAAAAACGCTTTTGTGGTGAAAGACCGGATAAGAGTGGAAGGTAAAAAGATTTTGATCGTGGATGACGTTTTTACGACCGGAACAACGGTGGATGAATGCGCAAGGACGCTCAAACAGGCCGGGGCCGAGGATGTGCAGGTGCTGACCCTGGCAAGGGTTGATGGTTAGGAGTCTTTGGAGTCTGTATCGTCGGTTTTTCTCCTGCATTCCGA
>DAOVYS010000211.1 GCA_030635485.1 Pseudomonadota bacterium
AGTCTAACTATGCCGGTTGCCCTGATCACGTGCAGATGCGGTGCCTGTGATCGCTTACAACTCTATTCCTCTATGTGGAGGATGTCATGAAAACCGAAACCCGACAACCGGAAAGAAGAAAATTCAAGCGCTTTAACATCAAAAAAAACGTATTTGCGACCGACGCCGACAGGGTGGGTCAAATAATTGATTTAAGCATGGGAGGACTCGCTTTCCGTTACCCGGAACTGGAGAAACCGTTCATGGAATCTCAAAAACTGGACATATTCGTAAAAGACAGTAATTTTTTTCTTCCAAACCTTTCGATCATGACTGTGAGCGATAACAAAGTGGTCAATCATAGTGATTATCCCATGACGTTACTTAGACGACGCAGTGTCAAGTTCCAAGAGTTGACCTTGGAGCAGAAATTTCAATTAGAATACTTCCTATGGACACACCACAAATAGACCGACACCGCCTGTGACCGCTTACATCAAAACTCCCTGACTTTATACCCCCGACTCATGAGCAGAGCTGCCGTCACTCCTGTTTGGGGCGTTATTCCGCAGGATGGACTTCGCGCCTTCAGGTAAATTTCCGCGATTTCCTGAAATTCGGCTATTTCAAGGACCTGTTTTGCTCCAAGGACAAACTGGTTGGTCACGTCCTTTCCTTCTCTGGTCACTACCGAGGCCCTGCCCAGAAGAACATCATTGCCGTCTCCTCCCATAATATACGCTGCTGTCCGCGGAGTGGGCAATCCGCCCAGTTGTTCCGGACAGACAGGAATCCAAATTGAGCCTGAAAGCTCACTGATGCAAACCCGATCAGGCTTCAGACAGCCGTCATACCTGGTTTTCAGACCAACGAGGCAAGCGCTGACCAGATATATTCGGGGGGAAGAAATGTGTGTCAAACCAAAAATCGCCTCTTATTTAAAAAAGCGCTCAACGATTACGCGTTACGCCTGGAACATATCCTGGATTTTTGTAAGGGGAATAACCATTGTCTGGACTGCCTTGCCCTGCCCTTTACCCATAAGTCAGTACATGGATAAATTTTATTCCCCAAAGGGGAAATGGCGTATAGCCGGTGTGCTTCAGCCACCGGTATGGGGTGCATACAGGAGATCGTCCTGAAGGGACGACGCCTTCCCATGGGCCGATCCCCCTCAAAGCGTCGTCCTTTCAGGACTGATATGTTTGGGTTATCCGTTACCGGTGGCTGAAGCACACCGGCTATACGCCTACACCCCTTCGGGGTTTTACCAGTACAATATTTATGGGTAAAGGGCAGACCTTGCCCACGTGATCAGTTACGGATTTTTTTGCAGACCCACATCTATCGTAACCATTCACCAGGGGTACAAACTTACGGGAAATAAACTTGTTGCTGACCCGCCGGGTCAGCATGCTATTTTGCTCAGGAGAATCCTCCCCTGGGAGAACAACTTGAAAGTCCTCCTCCCAGCGGTGTACTCTTAGACGAACCACCGCAGCTGAATGATGACATCTTTTTTTTGACATCACTGCTTCCGCACTTTTTGCAGACAATTACATCGGAAGAACTCGATGATGTCACGATCGTCTCAAACACATTCCCACACTTTTCACAGATATATTCATAAATAGGCATTTTTACTCTCCCAATTTTGATGATTTTCGTAAGAAGTAAGGCGCTCTTACCCTTAAGAATATATATTTGCCAACGTGATGTCCAGCCCCAAAAAAGTGGTCAGACCACACCCATCCTTCTACTCCAGATCCATGCCACGAACGCTGCTCCGGCAGTGTCCGCCAGCACGTCCCAGCCTGAAACAAATCGATACGGAACAAACGATTGGTGAAACTCATCGCTGATGCCGTAAATGAGACAGAAAACCACAATGGTGATCGCGACACATTTGAGAGAATACTTTTTTGTCAGAAATTTCGCGGTCGGGATGCAAGACAGGGCAAGAAGCGCATAGATAAAGAAGTGAAGCAATTTATCCGCACCCTTAAAGGTGGGAACAAAATCAATAGAATCACCGGGGATATGGGAAAAATAGAAGATGATTCCCATCACGATCAGGGCGGGACTGACTTTCAGCACGCTGTTTTACCTAAAACAAAAACGATTCAAGGTTCCACGCCCCCCTACTTATCCCTTGGAACCGACGTTTTCATCGTCAATGTGAATACTGTCCACCAGTTCCGGGGAAAGCCGGCTTTTGGTCCTCTTAAGAAGTGAGATAATCCTGTGGGTAGGATAGTTGGAATAAATCTCTTCCGATTTGTCCGTGTAGGATACCACAATAAATTTTTTCTTTTTGATTGCAAACTTGTGCGACCAGTTGATTTCAAGGGTCTCTGGATTTTCCTCGATGTTCAATTCCAGATTTTTTCCGTTCTCAGAGACTTTTAAAGCGTCCATGTCGGAAATTTCCAGAAGCCAGCCATCACCTGATTCTGTGGAAAAGAAAATAAACACCCCAAGGGAAAAAACCTTTTCTTTTTTCTCTAAAGCGGATTTCCGAATCTTTTCCACCTCAGCCGTAAGCGATATACCCGAACTGTCCGGCACAACAGGCGGTTCCGCTCCATCCCGCTCTTTTTTGAGACAACATTTTTTATATTTAAGACCGCTTCTACACGGACACGGATCATTTCTGCCAATATTACCCATTAAATCACCTTTTACATCTAGTTCGTAACAATATTTCCAAAAAAGAGCCTTACCATGTGCATTACCCTCCGGCATGGCCAAAAAGTACCGGTACACCATCCAACGAGTGACTATTACACGGTAATCGGAATTTGTAAAGATCCAAAATCGCTGTTTTCAGCTTCCGTCACCGCCCGGCATTCATTTTTACAATCTTTTCCTGATCACAGTAATATTCAACTAAACGGGCAAAGAGGTCATCCTTGCCCGAGTATATCCTGTTGCTGCTGTTAAGTATCTGCCCCAAGGCCTCCCGGTAGCTGTCCACTCCGTTTACATACTCATAAATGTAATGTTTTCCGCATTTCTTGTTTAAGAGATGGTCCATGTAACGGTTAACATTTGCCCAGTAGACATGGTTATTTCTTAAATGGGGGTTCTTTCTCTTGGCATTTTCAATCATCTCATCCATCATCAGGTGCAGTTCTCTGTCATACATATGATTAAAGATCCTGCCCGCAATAACCACAGCCCCCTGAATAGAGGTGCCGACACTTTTGTACCCGCCGGTATTCGTGGTAACCGCCGCCAGAAGCGTTATTGTCTTATCATCATATGCGGTCCTGTCCAGGGAGGGATTAAAATGCCCCACAAAAAGTGAACTGCGTTCCCCGGGCGCAGTACCCGTCTTTCCCGAGACCAGATTTTTGTGATACTTGAATTCTCTTTTCATCTGTGAGGCCGTGCCCCTGTTGCACACTTCGTAAAGAGCCCTCATCTCATCTTCCCGCTCAGTCTTTGCATCAAAAAGCATGACTGGAGAATTCCATGGGTTCGCCCCTCGATCGTAAAGGACTTCACCATTAATAAGAATCCTCTTCACAAAAGCCGGCTGCCTGTAATATCCGTCCAGAAACGCATTGTAAAGTCCCAACCACTGCTGCACAGGCACTTCGGATGCCCCGATCCCGAAGGGCCAATATCTTGCGTCTTCATGGTTGTATTCAAGACCGATCTTATCAAACCCGATAAGCATGGCATTTCTGACACGCCTGCTACTGTATAATCCTGCAAAAATGGTGTTTACGGAAAGTACCTGTGCCTCAAGCAGAGAATACTTCCTGCCCAGATAACGATTCATCCCCTCCCCTTTTGCATCATAATTGTACCAGTTTCGGGGCAACCAGATCTTTTTGCCTATTGATTCAAGATACTTATACTCAACAGGCTTGTCAGCATAAATAGACTCAAGATTCGTGTCATTTGCCACCATATTGTAATAGGCGATAAAAGGTTTAATTGTGGACGACGGCGTAACCTTTGCCTTTTTATTCATCAGGTCAATTACAATCTTCCTGCCTGAACTGCTCGGGTTGATTGTCGAACTGTTTGCGGTCGTGTCGGGATCAGTGCTGTCCCGGAGAAACTCCTTTCCGCCGACATGGGCGATTATCTCGCCTTGCCTGTTAATCGCAATAACACCAATATTGATATTCCGGTAGAGGTTCTCCATAAAACCTTCAAAATCTTCATAAGGCGGTGTTAATTTGCGCTTTTCATATCGTTCAACATCCTTATGCCAGACAGTCAGATTTCGTTTCCATAAAATCTTTCTGAATTTTTTACTTTTAAGAAATTCCGATATAACCTCCTTGATTTTTTCAACCAGGACGAGATCGACCCCGGTCTCAACCACCACATCACCCTTCTCATCCAGTATCAATCTTGCGCCTGAAATCTCACGGCCGTTTACCAGATAACTTCGGGAACAGACTTCCTTGATAACATTCCAGGATGTCCATTCTTCCTCTCCGTAAAGCGGAGAATGAAAATCCCGAAACCCAATCTTTCGAATGGATGCCTCGTCATTGAGTCTCCAAAAACGGTATTCCTCCTCTGTTATCTCCTCAAGACCCCTCAAATAGGCAAGCGCCACATTTATCTTATTGATCGACTCATTGGCATGAAACCGGCTCCTTTTGGAAAGATCGGAAAAATTCTTCCCCTTAACTATTTCATAAAATGCGATCTGGCGATTGTGATTCGGGATAAATGAGCAGACAGTCACAAGCTGCTGCATATTCAGATCATCCAGCTCCTTTTTGAAATAGTTCTTGGCCGCAGCTGAGAATCCATAGATATTGCCGCCCACCGGCACCGTATTGATGTAGAAATCAAGGTTGTTTTCCTTTCCAAACTTGGACACCAACAGATAGGCTATTATGATTTCCTCAATCTTATTGCCTATATTCCGCTCATCATTGCCAAGCATTTTCTTTGCATTCTGCATGACAATGGTACTGGCGCCTCTGGTATGTCCCATGAGCGTGTCCTTCACGGCGCCAAGAAGATTTACCCAACTCACGCC
>DAOVYS010000011.1 GCA_030635485.1 Pseudomonadota bacterium
AATATGAATGAGGCATAAAAGACCGATCAGTAATTTCATTGAGTTTCCCTAAGAGGTTGTCCGCCATGACCGGCCAACTTCATTGACATAGGTTTATTGGCTGGTAAGCGTTCACCAGGGGTACGAACTTACGGGAACCCCCGGTGTGTAAGCGTTTACCAGTGTTTCATATGCACGTGATCAGGGCGAGTTGACTATAGCCCCTTCTATGTCGCTTGCCCTGAACGCGTGCATATGGGGTGCTGGTGAACGCTTACATTGGCTGGCCATGGAGTCTGGAACAATTGTCTGAGTCGTCACGGTCCCATTGTCACCGGGTCCGGTAACTCCAGGATTGACTTCAGGCTCGATTTTCGTCCAGATGACATGGTTTGTTGTTGTCTCTCCGTTCTCTGCTGAAAGTTTTGCAATAAATGTATCATCATTAGCTTCCTGCGGCAGAGGAAACGATATGGAACTGCTCACGCATGGGGCTGGACCGCTATCAATTCGCGGCAGCTCGTTCACCGGGACGTCATCTCCATCCGCGGCGGGTGTGTCGGGTTTACTGTTGAGCCCGGTTATTTTTTTTTTAGCATAAATCGACAAATCCACCACATCCATAAGGCTTGGCTTTTGTTCTTCTTCGTTCAAAAATATCATGGCTACGGACGAAAGACTGCATCCCTGAAGAGAGGACAGCAAAAATAGGGCATTGACGGCGCAAAAAATAAAGGCAACTGCTTTAAAAGATGGGAATCTGGTGAACAATGTCTGCATAACATTTGTTTGTTTTGATCTGACTGCCTGCTAGGAGTCCTACAGTGACATTACCATTTAAATCTGCCATCGCTGTCTCGTCAATAGTTTTTCCTGGTGCTGCTTTGAAAAAAAGGGCGTTTGCACTATGAAAACTGATGAATTTCGGTTAAACAAAAATTGTTTGGTGATACTTTGATGCAAAAAAAACAGGGAACCGTTGAGTTGTGACATGAAAGAAATGCTGACCTTCAAGGCTGAACTAAAAAATCTAGAATCATTCACAGGTCATGTCTACAACTTTGCCGCATCGTTGGGATTCAGCAATAAGCAGCTGTTACAGATTAAACTGGCTGTGGAAGAAATAATTGTAAATATCATCAGATACGCTTATCCGGAATCGGCAGAAAGTGATATCAAGGTGTCGTGCTCAAAAGAAAACCCGGATGGCATCAGGATTGTTGTAGTTGATTTCGGGATCGCTTTTGATCCGCTTGCCCAAAAAGATCCGGATGTCAATCTTGAACTGGAAGAGAGGGCTGTCGGTGGACTTGGCATCTATTTGACAAAAAAAGTGATGGATGAGGTCTTTTACAATAGAGAGGATGGTAAGAACGTAACCACACTGATCAAGCGGCAGACCGTATAACTGGTCAAAATCAAACGGTTTTTCCCCGACGGACGGTAAATATTCGGGTACGTGCGAAAAACTTTAAAAAACCAAATCATGATGGTCTCGCAAAAAATATTGGGATGGCTAAGTACCCGCAAGGGGTATAAACTCCAAGTTCGATATACGCCCCGAAGGAAGTGCCCTTGGGGTACAACGCAGTAGATCGGATTGCTATACCCTTTGGGTGCTTTTTGCGACGTCATCAAATCATTACGTTTTATTTAACGTAATGATTTGGTTTTACATAAATTTTGTGGTAAGAAAAAAGCGATTCGGCTAGGCAAACGGAATCTCCTTTATAGGAGATATTGCACGGGAAGGGATGACCCCGGAAGTGTGCAGGCGCTGAAGTGCAATATTTTTAAGGAGATGTAAATGGAAATATCTATCAAAAAAACACCAGACTTTTCTGTTGTCAATGTCTTCGGGCAGATCGACGCGGTGACATGTTCCGATCTTGAAGATAGCCTGTTAAACCTGATTGACGACAATGAAATGAAAATTATTATCAACATGTCCGGGTGTAATTACATCAGCAGCGCCGGCCTGAGGGTACTGCTCGCCACCAACAAACAGCTTTACGGGACCGGTGCCTTTGCTCTGTGCAGCCTTGGAGACGATGTGAGTGATATTTTCGACATGGTCGGTTTTTCTACTCTGATCAATATATACGACGACCTTGAGTCCGCGGGAAAGGGGATTCTAGAAGGCTGTCAGTAACCATCTTAAACTACCACTCATCTCATCTGACCATCTGAAATTCTGATTACCACTAATCTTCAGCCTTTTTGCACGTCATTCCCGCGAAGGCTGGAATCCAGTGTAGTTGGCTAGGCCTGCCCTTTACCCATAAATCAGTGCATGGGTAATTTTATTCCCCAAAGGGGAAATGGCGTATAGCCGGTGTGCTTCAGCCACCGGTATGAGGGTGTATAGAGGGGATCGTCCTGAAGGGACGACGCCTTCCCGTGGCCGATCCCCGTTAAAACGCCGTCCCTTCAGGACTGATATATATTTGGGTTATCCGTTACCGGCGGCTTAAAGCACACCGGCTATACGCCTCCACCCCTTCGGGGTTTTACCAATACAATATTTATGGGTAAAGGGCAGGGTTAGGGAGAGAGGGAAGGGAGAGAGGAAAGGCCAATACGATACTATTTTTCCGGTCTGACAAGATTATGTTCCTCGATTTTTCGATAAATGGTCCGCCGGTCGATTCCAAGCAGCCTGGCGGCCTTGGCTTTATTCCAGTCGGTCCTGTTTAATGCGGCAAGGATGCTCTGAGGGTCGGTACTGAATTTTTTCCCCTGGACATTATACTTTTCACCTGAATATTCTCTTATTTCAGGAGGAATATGATCCAAAATAATCGTCCTCTCATGGCAGATAACAAAAGCGTACTCCATTGCATGTTCCAGCTCCCTCACATTGCCCGGCCACGGATACTTCATAAAGGCGGTCATCACATCGCCGGATACACCGGTAATACCCCTTTTCATTTTCCTTTCAAAACGGGTACAAAAGTGGTCAACCAGAAACGGAATATCTTCCCTCCTCTCTCTTAAAGGCGGCAAAACGATTTCAACAACCCTGAGCCGGTAATAGAGGTCTTCCCTGAATTCACCCAGTCTGACCATTTTCCTCAGGTCACGGTTGGTAGCCGCGATCACACGAACATCCACTTTGACGGGCTTTGATGAATCTCCTACCCGTTCAAATTCTTTTTCCTGAAGAAATCTCAAAAGCTTTAACTGTATTACCGGAGAGATGTCTCCTATCTCATCGAGAAAAATGGAACCGTTGTCAGCCATCTGAAAACGGCCGACCTTGTCCTTTACAGCCCCTGTAAAGGCGCCTTTTACATGGCCGAAGAGTTCTGATTCAAGAAGATTTTCAGCAAGAGCGGAACAGCTCACGCTCACAAACGGTCCCTTGGAACGGATACTCTCAAGATGAACCGCTTTAGCCGCAAGTTCCTTGCCTGTACCGCTTTCGCCTGTAATCAACACCGTGGTATCGGTGTCGGCAAGATCCCTGATGAGCCTGTATACGGACTGCATCTTTTCACTTTTGCCGATGATCTTATGAAACTGGAACCGCTTGGACAGGACCTGCTCAAGATGGGTGACTTTTGTTATATCTCTCAGCACCAGAACGGCTCCGATAACCGTATCATCATGATCAAGAAGGGGTGAACCGGACACAAGCGTTATTTGATGCGGCCGGTTCCTGCGCCTGCATTCAACCCGATACTCATCCACCGCCTTTTTTTTGTTCAGGGTCTCATAAAGGACCTGATGGCATGCCATGGTGCATGTAAACCGGACTTTGTCAAGCCTCTCATCTTTTATCTGTTGCAAAGAAACGCCGCAGATAGTGTTGACCGCATTGTTTGCCTCCAACACACGCCCCTCATTGTCCACGGTAATAATGGCATCCTTTACGCTTCTGAATACAGCCTCCAGATTACGGCGATACCTCTCGCTCCGCTCTTCCCACTCCCTCCTTTCATCCATGAGTTTTTTCAGGTCAAGTGCATGTCCGGCAACACGGCGCAGAGTAGCCTTGTTAAACGGTTTGGGAAGGTAATCAAACGCGCCCAGACGGACCGCCTCAGCAGCCGTCTGCAGACTCGGTTCACCTGTAACCATAACCACGAGACAATCCAGTCCCCTATTTTTCACCTCCCTTAAGAGATCAACCCCTGTACAGCCTCCAAGGATGATATCCGTGATTATAAGATCAATTTCTGTCTCTGAAATCACTTCAAGCGCTGAGTCATAATCTCCGGCAGTATAAATATCATTCCCTTGCCCCTCAAGCTGGGCCTTAAAAAGATACCGCATTTTTTCTTCGTCTTCGACAATCAGGATTGTTGATTTCATTTTCGTACTCTCATTTACCAGATGAATTGCAATCCGGCTTCAGCGAAGTGATGACTGAAGAAAAGACAAAAAAGGCCGACATCCGGGAGGATGTCATGAAGCCTGTCATAAAGAGTGAACTGGCAAAAATCATAAGAAAGGTGCTGGATTAAATTACCCCTTCTCAAGCTCCCTGATTCTACGTATCTGATCCTGAATAGCTGTTGCCAGTTTCCGGATCTTTACCGGCTTTGTTAAAAAGGCATCCATTCCGGCCGAATAACATCCCTCTTCATCTTCTTTCCTGGCATGCGCCGTCAACCCGATAATAGGAACAGGCGTTTTTCTATTCCGAAGGCTCTCATACTGATCCCGCATCTCAGGCAACGACTCAAGTTCCCTGATCTTAACCGTGGCCTCTAATCCACTCATGTTGGGCATCTGGATATCCATCAGGATCAAATCCCATTTGCCTGTTTTCAGCTTCTCCAGTGCCACCAGGCCGTCTTCAGCCACCCCTACCTCATGTCCCTGCTTCTGAACAAATATGGTGGCCAGCCTCTGGTTGACCTTGTTATCCTCAACCAGCAGGACCCTGATTTTTTCATCACTCTCCATTTCAACAGGAGATTCGGTCACGTCTTCGGCCCTCTTCTCGAGTTGCTCCGGAGCCGATTCCCTTGATATCATGGAAATGGTGAAGCTGAATGTACTCCCTTGACCAGAAGCGCTTGTAAGGGTCATTTCCCCTTTCATCAGCCTAACCAGTTCATTGCTTATTGACAACCCTAAGCCTGTGCCGCCGAATTTTCTGGTGGTGGAGCCGTCGGCTTGAGTAAATTTTTCAAAAATAGCATTCTGTCTGTCTTCAGGAATCCCTATTCCGGTGTCAGACACGGAAAACCGGACCACGACCCTATCTTTGGTCTGTTCAATCAGGTCGGCCCGGACATCCACCTTTCCCTGCTCAGTGAATTTCATGGCATTCCCGGTGAGGTTCACCATTATCTGCCGAATCCGATTGGAATCGCCCTCAACAAGCTCAGGCAACCCGGGGTCCACAACATATGAGAGACAGAGAGTCTTTTCCTTGGCAGCCGTTTTGAACATATCGGCAACATTTCCTACAAGTTCCGCTATACTGAAAAGATCTTTCTCCAGTTTGAATTTCCCTGACTCAATTTTAGCCAGATCAAGAATATCGTTAATCAACACAAGAAGACCTGCCGCCGACTTAGAGATTGTCGCACAGTACTCAGACTGAATTTCATTAAGGCCGCTCTCGGCAAGAAGATCTGAAAACCCTATTACCGAGTTCATTGGGGTGCGGAGTTCGTGGCTCATGTTGGCCAGAAATTCACTCTTCAACCGGCTGGCTTCCTCAAGCTGCCTATTCTTCTCTCGAAGCTCGGCGGTCTGCCTGACAATCTCAGTCTCAAGCTTTTTAGCATACTCCTTTTCCTTATTCTGGATCAGGAGATACTGTTGATAATTGTCTTCCAGCAGCTTTCTGAACTGCTCATTCTTTACCTCGGTCTGACGGAGAAGCTGTTCATTTTCAAGTTTAAGCTCTCTTGTTTCTCTTTTCAGCAATGCATGATCAATAAGACTCTGTAAAAGAATAAGATTGAGCTGGTCAGGAAAAAGGCCTCGGGAGTAACCGGAAAATTTAAAAAAAAGGACGGAATCGATCTGAGTAACAGCGCGGCAGTACAACAGACTTTTATCCGGAAGTTCAAAAAAAGAGAGGACACTGCCGTCTTCAGCAACGTCCTTTATGAAAGAATCACAAATCCCGGGTTCAAGTCCTAAAGGAGAATCCTCCGGGACTACAACTCCGTCATTGGAATATATCTGGAAAACAGCGTCAGGGACCAGATTGTGCAAATCTTGAAGAAATGTGTGCAAATCTTCATGGTCATCAGTCAGATCGGAAAAAACTAAGTCAATATCTTTGTCAACCATGGCTTTTTCATTCATTAATGGTAAATATTCGGCAGCACTCCATCTGCTGCACGCGCCCAACGGAAGTCTTGGGGTGCACTGCTAAACATTTATATTCCGTGGCTTTTTAAAGTTTTTCGCACGTACCCGAATATTTACCATTAGTGCTCGTATAACTCTTTGGCCTTGGCCATTTCAGCCGGAAGGTCCCTGACAATCAACTTATAATTCCCCATCATGTTTTTGACATGCCGGACAAGCTGAGGGTAAAGCGGGTCGATCTTTTTTGGGATTGCGGAATAGTTCATTTTGCCCGCAATATATTCCGCCAGCTGCAGGATGCTCGTAACACTGGAAATCGGATTTTTTCTTTCCATGTCATGATGAAATCTGATTGCCTTCAGCACCTCCTCCGGCATTTTCCACTCCTTGGCCATCAACATGCCTACTTCACAGTGATCGGTCCCGATCACTTCACGCTCGCATTCAACCAGATACTTATTAGGAGGATCATAAGCCCTGCATGCCTCACGAAGCAGATCGCCTACGACCTGATCTTCAACTACCAGACCAATATCATGTAATATGCCCGCCAAAAACAGATCATCGCCGGCAAGACCGAATATCCGCTTGCCGATCATGTCTGACAGGATAGAGATAGTGGCGCAATGGAGCCATAAATGGCTCCTTGAAAACACCGGATCACTCCCATCATCGTTGAAGAGGCCCTTAATAGCTTCCACGGCGACAAGATTTCTCAAATTTTTCATGCCGCAATAGACAATGGCTTTTGAAATCGACTCGACCTTATTTGCCAGACCGAAATAGGGACTGTTGACAAGCCGAAGCAGTCTGGTCACCAGGATCGGGTCAAGCTTGATGACCTCCTCGAAATCCCTCATGGTACTTTTTTCTGAATTCACCAGCTGGGTAACCCGGATAGCCACATGAGGCAGCGTCTTGAGATCGTTGAATTTTCTGATTATTTCCTTGGCTGTCGGCATAAGGATAACAAAAAAATATTTGGTAACCGTTCACCAATTATCTACTTCAGGTCTTTAATCTGCGCCATCATGGCTTCCAAGTCGGCAACCAGTTTGACGGCAGCGTCGAGATCCGCTGCCCGTCCGGCCTTTTCAACTCCATGGGCGGCTGCGCGAATCCCTTCAATTCCCAGACTGGCGGCAGCTCCTTTGATACTATGAGCCGCATCGCCCACGGCTTCAGCATCCTGTGCGCTCATTCCCTGTTTGATCTTTTCCAGATCAGAGGCGCCCGAATCCCTGAACAGTTCCAGAAGCTCTGCAAGCAACTCTTCATCATCACCTGACTGTTCCAAGGCAAAACCTCGGTCCCATTGCAGATCGACCATATTACCGTCTCCCAAAGATCATGATCATTTATATAACCCAACCAATTCCGCCCCAACCCCCCGGAACCCGCTGAATATCTTACCTCTTTTATACAGAATACAGAAATCAACCCCGCTTGTCTTTAACAAAAATCATTTTCTTGAATTAAACCTAACCAGACTTTTTACGACTCCATCATCCTTGATTGTGTCGCCTGACAATATCGTGAAAGGGAATAACGCCTTCTCTGACAAGTCTCAGTTGATCTCCACAAATAGTCACGATTGTTGATTCCCTGCCGCCTGGTGTTTCACCGCCGTCAATAATCAGGTCAATATCTTCACCAAGTTGTTCTTCCACCTCACGGGAACTCGCCGCCGCTGGTCTGCCTGAGACATTGGCGCTAGTTGCAGTGATAGGTTTACCGACAGCTGTCAACAGTGCTTCGGCAACAGGATTGGAGGAAATCCTCATTCCAACGGTCCGAGTATTTCCCATGAGCAGGGGGTTAAGTGTTGAAATTCCGTCAAAAATCAGGGTCAGAGGGCCGGGCCAAAAGGCGTGCATGAGCGGACGGTAACCTTGAGGGACTCGACTTGCCAGAAGAGATATCTGGCTCTCATCCTGAATCAGGGTCAAAATCGGTTTATCAAAATCCCGTTTTTTCACCTTAAAAAGCCGGGAAAGGGCCATCGAATCGAACGGATTCACGGCCAGACCGTAATAGGTTTCAGTGGGAAAGGCGACTACCCCCCCGTCTCTGATTATCGCCGCCCCCTTCTCAAGGTCGTGAGCTAATGTTGTGTCCATGCATAAGGTGGATGTAAGCGATTTATTTCCCTTTTGATTTAGCCAGTTCGCGCGCAATTTCCTCGTTTTCCAGGCCTATTATCTGGGCTGCAAGGATAGCCGCATTTTTAGCACCCGGTTTGCCGATCCCCATGGTGGCAACCGGAACTCCGGGCGGCATCTGGGCAGTGGAAAGCAGGGCATCAAGTCCATTCAACGGTGAAGAATCAATCGGAACTCCTATGACAGGCAGAGTCGTTCTGGCTGCCAGAGCACCCGCAAGATGAGCCGCCATGCCTGCGCCGGCAATAATAACCTTTAGTCCACGATCCCTGGCGGTCATTGCATATTCGGCTGTCTTATCAGGGGTTCTGTGGGCTGATGAAACCGTGACTTCATGAGCAATCCCCATGGATTCAAAATAGTCAATAGATGTCTGCATCACCGGCATATCGGATTCGCTGCCCATCACAATTCCTACCAGCGCATCTTCCTTTTTCCTGTCAAGCGCCTTTTGGCCTATGTCTTTACGGAAATAACAATCATCCCAGCTTATCAATTCGACCGCTCCATACGCTGCCCGAATTGCCTTGTCAAGAGTTGCTCCCAGGGCAGTCACACCTAGGACACGGCCGCCGGAAGTGACAAATTCCCGATCCTTCAGCTGCGTGCCGGCATGAAAGACCTTAACATGCTCTTTCTCTTCAGCCTGTTTAAGCCCCTTAATTATCTTCCCTTTGTCATATGTTCCGGGATAACCGGCCGATGCCATAACAATACAGACTGCGGGCCTCGGATCGATATCCAGTCTGATTTCGCCCAGCCGCTCATCCACAACAGCCTCCATGACATCCACAAGATCGGTCTGCATGCGCATGAGAAGCGGCTGTGCCTCCGGATCACCAAAACGGCAATTGAATTCCAGGACCTTTGCCACGCCGTTGTCTATCATCAGACCGGCGTAAAGCATCCCCTTGTATGGCCGGCCCTCGGATGCCATGGCATTGACGGTCGGCAGCATAACTCGTTCCATAATCTGCCTGTGCAGCTCCTCCGTCACCACAGGGACGGGAGAATAAGCCCCCATGCCGCCTGTATTAGCACCCCTGTCCCCATCATAGACCGCTTTATGATCCTGGGAGGTCGGCAGGGGCAGAACTGTCTTGCCGTCCGTAAAGGCAATAAACGACGCCTCTTCCCCGGTCAAAAATTCCTCAATCAGCACACTATTTCCAGCTTCCCCAAATGCCCTGTCAACCATTATCAGATCAAGAGCATCAATGGCCTCTTGCTCGGATCGGGCCACAATGACCCCTTTTCCGGCTGCAAGGCCGTCAGCCTTTACAACAACCGACGCGCCAATCTCCTTTATGTACTTGACCGCCTCATCCCTGTCGGTAAACACCTTGTAACTGCCGGTGGGGATATTGTACTTTGCCATCAGGTCCTTTGTGAACACCTTGCTCCCTTCCAGGACGGCACCTTTCCCGGAAGGCCCGAAAATACGCAGACCACGTTCCTCAAAACGGTCAACAATTCCCTTGGTAAGCGACCCTTCAGGCCCCACTACGGTCAGATAAATCCCCTCCTGTTCAGCGAAGTCAAGCAAACCTTCAACATCATCAGCCGCAATATTGATGCAGGTTGCGATCTCACCGATACCCGCATTGCCCGGAGCACAATAAATATCATCCACCTTCGGACTCTGCAAAAGCTTCCAGACCAGAGCATGTTCACGGCCGCCGGAACCCAATACCAGTATTTTCATAGAATTCTTCCTTTATAATCAGAACGTCACTAAATCGGTATAGCCGAAAAATGTTATAAATATTCGGCTTGCCCGTGTGATATTTTAATAGAAAAACCGCAGGGGTGCCCCTTGTGGGTACCCTATCCAGACATGGCAACCACAAGGGTTGCCCCTACAGTCGGAACCACGCTGAAAACATGAAATGCAAATTCGATATTCAACGGCCGCCGATCAATATCGAGAAAGGTTAACCGAATGTTCACAAAACGTTTAAGACAAATTCAATCATCCCGCTTACATGAAATCTCCATAAGCTCAAACTGGCGCACTCCGCCCGGGGTCTTTACCGCAACCTCGTCTCCCTCGGTCTTCCCGATCATGGCTCTGCCAATAGGAGAGGTAACGGAAATACTTCCCTTTTTCACATCCGACTCATCAGGGCCCAACAGCTGATAGACAACTTCTTCGTCAGTGTCAAGGTCAACCAAAGTAACCAGGGTGCCGAAGACCGCCTTCTCACAACTCACATTGGAACAATCAATAATCTCGGCGCGCCCAAGCTTGTCCTTTAATTCCATGATTCTGCCCTCAATGTGACCCTGACGCTCCTTAGCCGCATGGTATTCGGCATTTTCAGATAGATCTCCATGTCCCAAGGCAACCTCAATGGCCTTGATAACGTCAATCCTGTCATATTTCTCCAACCGGAGCAGTTCTTCCCGCATCCTGGAATGACCAGGCTTTGACATTGGTACTCGTACCACCATAACAATTTTCCTCCAATAAAAACCAAAAGCTACCGGTAATGCCGGTAGCTTGACAACCCTTTTATACGCAACGACATAAGTCCGATCCATCCCTCCATGCTGCGTCACTCGCTACGGTGCCTGCTCACAACCCTACATGGTTGCTCCGCCGGCTCCTGCTCGTTCCTTGCCTGAAGAGCGCCTCAAACTTATGTCGTTGCGTATAGAAAACAGGATTCGATTATTAATATATTATGAACATCAAAATTACACTTGTAATACAGAGAACCTGAAATTGCAAGACTGTGACATAAGTCATTTTAATATTTTTTCCCAGGTAGTATCTATTCAGCGTGATGCCAAAACACGAACTCACGAAAACCTCCGGCATGTAAGCGTTTACCAGTGCCCCAGGTGTTCACGATCAGGTCTTTCAGCGATACACAAGTATGCTGGAAGACCTGATCGTGAACAGATGGGGTGCTGGTGAACGCTTACATTACCACCGATAAGTAGCTGACAATACAAAATCCCTGCTGCGATATGATTCAGACGACGTAATGTGCGCATTCGCATCAACAATGAAACTGGAATTTAACTCTATAAAAAAACCACCCTTGACTGTTTGAACAAGATAACCGCCGGAATCATACCCAAGAGAATATTCCGCGGTAAAATACCTTGGAACTCCGCGATCAAGAGTGTCATCCGAGAATTGATGCTTGAAAAACAGGCTGAATCGATTAAGCCAGAAATTTTTAGGAGACCAGTAAGGATGATCATCCTCGGCAAATCCATCATCAAGCGGGTCTCCCGGGTTGGGGCTGTCCTGTGAATCCTTAAAATTGTATGAGTAACTGAATTTTAAAAAATTCGGTTCAGACAGGAGAATATACGATGTCCACAACTCATAACCGGTTGTTGAATTGCCATCACTGTAGTCAATGACACCGAGATCTCCTCCCATGAGCAGACGTGGGAACAAATCCACTGAAATTGCGGCTCTCAAGTCCTGCGCCACGACATTCCGGGTCAGACTCGCTGTTGTATCGGCAATTATATCCCTTCCGAATCCGATGCAACTCTTCACCTTGTCCCCGATCTTTCCGGAAATGGCGCAATTTATAAGGGCAGTATCAGCATTGTCATGGTCAAAGGCTTCAAGCCCGGTGCCCATAAAAATAGACAATCCATTCAAGAAATCGGCCGTATATGAAAGGTAGGCTCTCCTGGACCTGACCCGTTCATCACTTTTCGATGACCTGTAATTTCTCCGGGAGGCGGATATATCCACCTGATGCTGGGTGTGCGGAGAAAACCATATAGAGACATCTCCGGATTCCATCTCCATATCTTTATAATCGTCCCGACCCTGCTCCCTGCTGTAACCGAATCCGACAGACACCCTTGGCCGCCTCTTGATGCGATTTCGCTCAACAGCAACGGAAAGCCCTGGAAAATCCTCGCTCAATTCAGACAGACGTTCGTAAATAGCGGCCTCATTTTCCAGTCTGCCAAGGCGGCTGTAAATCCCGGCAAGATCAAACATGAGGGATTCCTCTTCCGGAAAATCCTCTAAAAGGGCCTCATACTGATTCACTGCTTGAAAATATTCCCTGCGCTGCACGGACCGCCTGGCATCCAATTCCGCCTTGAACCTCTTCTGCCACATGTATTTGGAATAAAAGGGCGCGGCAACACCATTTAAAGTACGCTTTTCCCGCGTATTATTGTCCACGGCATGTGAAGCGGAAAGAAGATGGTCGGCAAAGCCGGTCTCCTTTCCCTGAGAAAAAATCAGAATTTCCCAGACCGTCCTCTGTTTGACAAATGGTCCTGTTGGCAGATTAAGCTCCCGGCATCTATCTTGAAGCACCTGATCAACAGATAGGTCAAGATATGCCTTATAGACATCCATCGATTCTGTCTGCTCGTGCATTGCCCACAAGATGCGCGCCTTTAAAAGCAGGATGTCCTGACGTTTAAAGTCTTCCCCAGCCAGGACAGCTTCACAACTTTCAAGTCCGTCTTGAAATCTGCCGGTTTTAAACAGAAGTTCAGGCATCATTGCGGCAGCTGCACTGTTTTCAGGATAATAATCTGTAATCCGTTCCAGAAGAGAAAGCCCGTTTTCCGTGTCATCATTCAGTATCATGGCCCGGGCCAGTAACAGACTTGCTTTTAGAGAATGAGGGGCCTTTCCTGAAGCAACCTCGGCGACCTCAAGCATCTCCCGGAGCAGATTATTTTCCCGGTAAAGCTGAATAAGGTGGAGCAGAAGGCCAAGATCATTATTCGCAACAGATAGCGCCCTGGAATTTATCTCCTTCTCCTTTCCGGGCTCTCCGGAGAGTTTATAAATTTTCTGAAGAAGCACCATCTGTTCAAGATTATCTTTCCCGCCGGTCAACAGCGGCAGCAGATAACTTTTCGCGGCTTTAAGCCTGTCCGCCTCCACCATGATCCGTGCCAGAACAAATTCAGTTTCCTCGCATCTCCCTCTTTCCGTGGAATCACGCACATCTGTAATCAAGGAATCCTTCTGACAGGCCTCTGATGATATTCGCAGGCAGGTCCTTATTGCATCCCGGTAGTCGCCATTTGCCACCTGGAGCCTGGCACGCATCAGGCCCGTCTCTATGCCTGATTCAAATGACTCGAGACTGTTCAACCAGATTCCGCCATCGTGGAGTCTGCCCGAATCCAGCGCCAGATCAAACAAACGGGAAAGCACGACACGTTTATCACAGTCCGGATTCAACGCCATACGGAGGGTCTGTTCGGCCTCAAAGGGCAGGGCAGCTTTGTTGAAAAGATCGCTCATTGAGACCAGAATATCACGCTTACGGCAATCTCCTCCAAGAAGACAAGAATCCAAAACAGATCTATATTCATTAAGAGAAGCCGTGTATTCGCCGCATTCATTCAGCGCGGCCGCCTTTACCAGCCTGAATTCACAAGTTCCATCAAATTGGGGACCATTTTCCAGTTCAACAAGGTGCTCCCGCACCCTTTCAATAAGTCCGAGCGCGCCTGCCAGCCGCGCACACTTAAGCCTGATATCCGTATCTGAAGGATTAAGCTGAAGCGATTCCTCATAATCACTGAACGCGTGTTCCTGCATGCCCAGTCTCTCATAGAGGGCGCCACGCCTTGCAAAAAACAGGGGTTCTTTTTGACCGGCCCCGGTTATACGGTCAAAAACCGATCGACTCTTGTCAAGATCCCCTTGATCAAGATACTCCATGGCAAGTCTCAATATAGTCGTTTCATCATCCGGCCTCAGTCCGTGAACCGTTTCAAGCATCTCAATAAGTTCCTGCTTTCTGTCAAGCCGCTCAAGCAGATCGGCCATTGAACGGTAAACATCCACCCGGTCGGGTTCCACTCTTGCAAGGTGTTTCCACATAAAAAGCGCTCCATCGGCCTCACCTATGGCAATAAGATCGTCTGCAAGCGTTGCAAGAATCTCCGGATCATCCGGGGTTTTAAGTAGAAGTCGTTTATAAAGGGGAATCGCCTCTCTGAAACGGCCTGCGGCGTCATAGAGCCGGGCGGCTTTCCTTAAGTTTTCAGGATCAGGATCGGATTCAATCCTGAAATAGGTTTCCAAGGCGGCAAGCGTGCTCGACTCATCTCCTAAAACCACGTAAATTTCAATCAATGAACGGATAACCTGCCTGTCTTTCGGCCGCTGTTTGAGATATCGTTTGACGTAGCCCAGCGCCTCCTCAAAACGGCCGGAATCAACAAGGAACTTTCCTGCCCGTTTGAGAAATACCGGATCATCAGGATGCTTTTTCAAGAGGATCAATACATGATCCAGGGCCTTTATTGAGCGGCCGTGAGTTTCATGTAAAGAAGCCATACGCGCATGGGCCTCCATATTTCCCGGCGCTCTTGTCACCACGCGCTGCCAGTAAGCCGCGGCCTGACCTCCAAGGCCCAGCTTGTCATGAGCCCGGGCGGAGGTAATCAGTGTCTCAAGGTCAACATTATCCGATGCGGTCGATTTGACCAAATGAGGCATGGCGTCTTCATATCGGGCATGATCAAAATATAACCTTGCAAGTTCCTTTTGTATTATAAGATCATCCGGATCTTTCCTGTTGAGTTCCTCAAGATACGGCAGAATATCCTCGCGTTTTTCCTGTTTCAACCGGCAATACACAAACCCATTTAAGGCTGAAATGTTGTCCGGTTCCTTCTCGTACGCTCTTAAAAAAAGATCGGCCGCACGCTGAAATTGTCCTTTTTCCGCCATAACATGGCCAAGACCGACAAGATAATCCACCCTCTCAGGGGCCGCCTCCACGAGAAGTTCAAGGATGCGGGACGCCTTGTCCCATTCTTTAAGTTCCATCCGGATCCGGGCCAGCTCCCAGCTTGCCTCAAAAAGGTTGGGCTTTAGTTTTAGCAGAGAATCATATTTTTCAACCGCTTCCGGATAATTACCTGACCTGGTTAACTGCCTGGCCTGATCCCAGATTGTCTTCCAAACGGGTATGGATTGATTTTTAAACTTTATATCCCGATCCGGCACCAGCGGAAGTTTTCCGGCCGGACCAGGTAATTGAGAGGCGATACTATTATGAGCAAAAAGGAGTAAAAGACAACAGAGAGGCAGCGATAACCGGAAAAAAACGGCCCAAAGATGAAGAAGTCGGCCGATATGTACCCTTGGTCCTGTTGTCATAGGATAGATTAGGTTGGCAGGTTAATGGTTCGCTGTTCAGGACGGACACTAACTGAAAAATGCTGCGATCCGCTCTACTACATAACGCTGCATTTCATCGGTTAATTCCGGATAAATCGGCAAAGCAAGGGTTTCCTCGGAAGCTTTCTCGGATTCCGGGAAACTGAGTTCGGAATACCCCATACCTGCAAGACACTTCTGCTTATGAAGGGGGATCGGATAATATATCTCCGTACCTATGTCTTGATCCTGTAAAAAATCTTTCACTTTATCCCGCTGTGGAACACGGATAACATACTGATTATAAATATGGTGATCAACCTCAAAAGATTCTTTTTCCGATTCGCCTCCATATTTTGCTACAGGTGTCCGAACCCTGCCTCCATCAACCAGGCCTGATTCTTCAAACAACATGTCATACAGGGCCGCGTTTCGCCTGCGCGCCCTGTGCCATTCCGGCAGATGGGACAGCTTCACGTTAAGTATTGCGGCCTGAATGGCATCAAGCCGGAAATTGCCCCCTATAACGGAATGATGATACTTGGGGTAACCACCATGCACCCGAATGATCTTGAGACTCTCTGCCAGCCGGCCATCGTTACAGACAACCATGCCGCCGTCGCCCATGCAACCCAAATTCTTACTCGGAAAAAAGGAAAAACAACCAGCCGTTCCCATGGCGCCGGCCTTGAGCCAGATGCGTTTATTATCCTTCACCATTGGATACGAAGCGCCAATGGCCTGAGCTGCATCCTCGATTACCGGAAGATCATAACGCTTTGCCAATTCCAATATCCTTGCCATATCCGCACATTGTCCATAAAGATGGACCGGCAATATCGCCTTGACCTTTCCTTCATCTTCTTCAAGGAGTGCGGACACAGAGTCCGGGTCAATGTTGTATGTGACCGGATCAATGTCTGCAAAAAGCGGCCTGGCGCCGAGCCTCAAGACACTGCCCATAGTGGCGAAAAAGGTATATGGCGTGGTCAGCACCAGATCTCCCGGACCGATCCCTATGGCCATAAGGGCCGCTATCAGCGCATCAGTCCCGCTGGACAATCCAATGGAATGACCGACTCCGCAATATGCCGCCACATCCTTTTCGAGTTCCTGAACTTCAGGGCCAAGGATGTAGCGACAGGAATCAATGACATCCGTAACCCTGTCCATTATCTCATCTCGCAACGGAGCAAGCTGAACCTTTAAATCAAGCAAAGGGACTTTCATATAATATATGCCTATACCGGCATAGCCGGGAGTTAAAAGTTTGAAGTGTAAAAACGACTAACATTTTTTGGTAATTATCAATTCGCAAGCGATCACGTGCAGATGCGCCGCCTGTTGTACTGTAAGCGGTCACAGGTGGTGCAGATGTGCATGATCAGGACGACCGGCTATAGCAGACCTATGCCGGTCGTCCTGAGCACATGCAGATGCGCCGCCTGTGACCGCTTACGATCGCCAGAGGTCGCGGACTTCATCTAGAAATCGTTTAATATCAGGAACTTCCTGCTCAAGATATTTTTTCATCTTTTTCAGAAGGTTGGCCTCAATCTGCCTGACCCTCTCACGTGAGATCCCGAACTGATCCGCAATCTCCTGAAGAGTAAGCGGGTCATCACTCAACAGCCTCTCATCCAGAATAGTCTTCTCCTTCGGGTTCAACGTCTCTCTCATCCGAGCCAGGATGGCGGTCATCCTTTCCTTGACCTCCTGTTCCGCAACGATCTCCTCGACAGCCGGCCCATCATAAGGCAAAAGGCTTTTCTGTTCATCCTCGGAATCTTCCCTAACAGGACTTTCAAGGGAGACATCCCAGCCTTCCATTCGCTGGCTCATTTCAATAACTTCACTCTCTTTGACGTTCAAACGCTCAGCCAGCAATTTAGGTTCAGGTGAAAAGCCCTGTGACTCCAGCAATTTTTTCTCCTTGTTAAGGCTGAAAAAAAGCTTTCTCTGGGCCTGCGTCGTGCCGATCTTGACAAGACGCCAATTATCCATGATGAACTTGAGTATGTAGGCCCTGATCCAGTAGGCGGCATAGTATGAAAACTTTACGCCACGGTACGGATCAAATTTTTTAACCGCCTGAACCAAGCCGACATTTCCTTCCTGAATAAGATCAAGGAAATTCTGCATCCAATATTTCTGAAAATCCATAGCCACCTTGATCACAAGACGCAAGTTGGCCGAAACCAACTGGTAAGCGGCATCCTGATCTCCGGTCTCATGGTATCTTTTCGAAAGTTCATCTGTTTCCTCCCTGGAAAGAAGAGGATAATTGCTGACTTCCTGAAGATACCTATGCAATGCGGGATGAGTGACCGCAGGAAGATTTTCATCATCCGACAGAGTCATCAGAGGATGCAGATCGCCGAATTCAGACTGATCTTCCGTATCTTCGATTATCTCAATATGTTCGTTCATATGCGACATTATTAGCACAGGGACATGAAACGTCAATCCCTTTAGTGAACAATAAAAATTTTGAATCTTTGTTGTTTTGGACATAAAATCATTATTTTCATAACATTCGTAATTCCTAATTCGTAATTTGTAATTCCTAACATGAAGAGTGCCATTTAAGATGTATCCGTCCATCCGCCTCATAGGCCATAACACCCCTCGGTTGCAGAACTTTGAACAGAGGGCGACCGAACACGAAAAACTCCCATGCATCGGGCAACCCCAATTCAGACATGGCTTGAACCCGTATGGAAATATCTTTGCGGACAAGTTCGGTCAATTCCGCCAGATTTTCCGCCCTTTCCGGTTCCCGGGAAACAGACCCGACAATTTTTTCAGCCGTCACACAACTGCATTCCCGTTCATGGGTTTCGATCACCTTCAGTATCTCATCGCCCGGGTTGATAATATCGGAACGGACAATTGTATCTTTACCGATTGCAGCAATCAGATCAGAAGTGTCCCAACATTTTTGAAGCCGGCATTCCAATGGGCGATGATCATAAATAAAACATGAATTATTACCAGACTCAAGAAACGGGCATGACCAGTCCCCTCCTCTTCCGGCGATTTTAACCAGTTCGGTTATAACCGGTTCAAACCTTCCAGACACCGGGGTGTAGGCAAACTCTCCTTTCCGAACAGTAATCAGATGCTGATATCCAAAATGTCCGGCAAGAAGCAGTGCCTTGTCTTCATGGTGCAGAGCCGGGCCTCCTTCTCTACAGCAGGTGCCGCACCTGACGCATTGCTTGAGACTTAACGGATCTAGACTATTCATCTTTATATGGCAATATAGTAAATATTCGAGTACGTGTGAAAAAATTTTTAAAAACCACGGGATGTAAATATAAGAAAGGGCGCAACAACGTTGTTGCGCCTTAAAGTTTTGCAACTTAAATCTCAGCACCCCCTTGTGGGGGTGATGACCGATCAGGGCGGCAAAAGCCGCCGGATCGCAGACCACTTGCCATGCAAGCAGTCAAGGGGATAATGGGGGAAATGCCGTTTTTTTTAGCCCAAGCCCCAAAACATCGAACCATTCACCAGGGGTACAAACTTACGCCCTCCCGGCATGTAAGCGTTTACCAGTGCCCCATGTATATGTACGCCTGAAGGAAGTGCTGGGGTACGTAATCAGGGCGAGTGACTATAGCAACCCTGTGTCGCTTGCCCTGATCACGTGCAGATGGGGTGCTGGTGAACGCTTACAAAAACATCAAGTCTGGAATTTGTCTAGACTCTCTCTATGTTTAGCCAGTGATTTGGCAATCTCAACCTTATCATCTTCGGAAATAGATTTCTCCAGTTCAGCATGAGTAAGTTTCAAATCCTGAAATCTGGTCCGCAAAGATCCCACAGTCTTATTTATGGAACCTGACAAATCTTGCATAATATCCGTGGAACGCAGCTTGATCTGCTTGGTAAGGTCGCCTTGTTCAACGACCTTCAGTTCACCTTCAATCCTGAAAATAGGCCCGGCGATTTTCTGTGGAAGAAAAATGGCAATGGCCAGTCCACTCAAAAAACTCACCAGGGAACCGACTACTATCACAGGCAACAACAGGTCGCTGACACGCCGGATCTCAACATGTGCCTGGAAAAAACTATCCGCCAGTTCCCGCCTGGAATAAAAATACAGAATGAGTGCTGCTATCACGGAACTTAACATAATGGTCCCCAGAATCCGGACTAACAGCCAAATCTGCAAATCCCTCTTTACCTTAAGATTGAGTTTTTTCCTTTTATATTTCATTTCTTCTGCTTCCCTCCAAAACCGACATAGCCGGAAGACGGCTGATATTAAGAATTCATGTACAACCTAATGTTCTACGACAATTATTTTTTGTGGTTGCCTAATTTATTAAGATCCCAATGCAATCTGTTGATTGCAGTTTACGGTTCCACGTTCAGGGTTCAGGGTTGAATAAGGAAAAATTCCGATCAAATAAACCCTGAACCTTTGAACTTTGAACCTATGCCATTAATAAAATCAAATGTCATAGACTACCAGCCTATTGCCCGAATTCCTTGTGGCATCCTGTACAGAGCGCTTTGGACGTAGGTTTGATCAGCATAAAATCATAATTAGACGCATGTGTTCCGTGACAGGACATGCACGAAATTCGTCCGTCCGAAAGAGTCGCGTACTCGGGCGGGATCGTCATACCACTCTTCGGGTAGACATTAACCGGGTGAGACCTTCCTTCCTTTACATCCGTGTGACACGTGTAACAGTTATTTATATTCACATCCAGTTCATTCTTCAACCAGTAATGGTTGGTAACCTCCCGGCCCTCCTTCTTGACGCGCGACGTTCTCTTTCTTAAGCCAGCAGTCGGTTTAACTCCGACAGAGACGGAGACCGGCCGCGTTGCAGTAAATTTCGCCAGGTAATCCCCGTCCTTTAAAAGGAACTCTCCCTTAACTTCCACCTTTCCCTTTTCATGGCCCTGCTTTTCACCGGCTGTATCAGAAGCGGAATATGATTTAGATGTTGAAAATGTAAAGATACCGGACTCAGACTTATTGCCGAACATATCCTGTGAAATAACCTTAAACTGATATGTTTTCTTGGCCTTGAGACCTGCCAGATCGATCACATGTTCCGAAACCAGGTTTAAGTCAACCTGGGACGATTTATTTAACGACTTGATACCATATACAACCTTGGAACTTGCAATCTCATCCGTTTTCCAACCTATTTTTGCTGAAATAAACAAGCTCCGTTCAACCTTAAGAGCCTTTACATCAGAGATCTTCGGCGGCGCCTGTTCAGCCTTCATCTCTTTCAAATCTTCCTCATTGGGAAGATCCATTGTCTCCATAAACAAAACCTTGATATCGTCTCTTGCCTTAACGTACAGCGTATCAGCCACATCATCCGTGGATAACGAAATCCAGTGAATTTTGGAAGGAGACGGACTTACGCCTATCCATTTCAATTTTGTCGATTCGTTAAAGGTACGACTTGTCTCTTCAGAACCTGAGGATGCTTCAGCGGGTGAATCAGACACGTGGCATTCGTGACATTTCTTCTGAATGAAGGGAAGATGTACAGCCAACATGTCAAAACTCTCTTTAACATCATTCTCATGACAACTATAACACTGATTGGCACTCGGCACTCCGGAGAAAACAAAACCGGCATTCAACACAAAAACGGCTGAAATTACAACTATCCCCAAAAATAAAAAATATTTTCCTATTTTTTTTGTTCCGTCTTTGGTGTCCATGAGATTTCCCTGGGTTGAATAAAATCGTGAGAATATCGCTCTGTAACCGATCACAGGCGCTACGGCTGTGATCGGTTAGTTGCTTAGTTCTGGCATTAAATCATCCGCTGAAAGCCGATACATATTTATATAATATAAAATATTGACGAAAAAAAAAGAAATAGTTCGTTGACATTCTGACCGCCCGGCCCTGATGAGCGGATGAAAGTCAACCGAATTCCCCTCTCTCATCAATTTCAACTGTCGGTGCAATATGTATCATAACGGAAAAAAAGGGCTAAGGGTTCGCTCAAAAATAAATTTATATTTTCAGGTGTCGAGGCGCCCGCAGGGCAAGGCGCGAGAAAAGCGAATAGCAGGGCTATTTAACTGACGAGCAACGCAGACATGCGGGATAAATCAGCGCATTAAAATGCAAATTTATTTCTGAGCCGACCCTAAGTGTGAAAAAAAAGATTGAAAGGAGATAACAAAGATACTGTTCCAGAAAAATAAGAACCAGACAATAGCCATTCCCGATCCGATTACTCAGGCTCAATGATGCTGATACGGTCTAAAAATTCCTCGGCATCTTTAAAAACATCATCAGAGCCATCGTTAATGATGGTTTGAAGAGAAGTGTACGAACTGAAATTCATGTCGTAAAAAACAAGACCGACACCCCGCTCTTTCACCGCCCTCACGACCTCGCCCCTGAGTGTTAATATACGGTTGTTGACAATTCCAACCTGGTTGAATTCTACCTCGCACAGGTCTCCTTCAATCCGGTCTCCTCCACCGTTTACCCATGCCCCACACAGACAGAGATCTTTCGTCTCACACTGAGAGTAGACCTTGTCACTGAACTTCAGGTTGACCCTGGCATGAATCGGAACCCTGGCATGCCTGCGTTTTTCTTCTATATCTAAAATTTTCACCATGTTGTATATGACAGCTGACCTTTTAATATAAGGCCATCTTGAATAATTGTCTTTTCGTCCGATCTCGGCGTCACAGTAAAAATGAAAAATGCTCACATATACCTAATATGCGGAGTTTATACCCGAATGGGTGCTTTTTCATTTTCACTGTTCCTTGACCTCGAACGAAAATCCTAAATTATTCAAGATACCCATAAATATATCGTAAACGTTCGCCACAAATCTACACACTGTAATTCAATATCTCAAGGAAATTCTGCCCCTTTCACCTTTAACCCTTGATGCTTCACGCTTCCACCTTCAAACGCTTAAGCATGTAATCCGGTTTCAGATTGGAAAGAGAAGCAAATATGCCGGCCTTGGCGTTTGGTTCCATCCGGTAAATCGAATCAAGAAGAGTGCGCACGGTCTGACGCCTTGAGTGGTGGGCATGAGGACAAGGGCTCCTGACCGGTGAAATATGCATGCGTGCCGCCGCCTCCCTGATCTGTTCCTTGTCCAGAAAGGCAAGCGGTCGAATAATTGACAATGCGCCGTCAAACAGGTCCTGACGGGGGACCATGGTGCTGAGATTGCCGCTGTACAACATATTTAAGAAAAAAGTTTCAATTATGTCATCCTTGTGATGGCCAAGGGCGATCTTGGAGAAATTTTTCTCCCTTGCAAACTCAAACAGGCGGTTTCTGCGGGTACGGGCACAATGAAAACAACCGACATCGTTATTATCAGGAGAAAACGGACCACCACTAAACGTGGTATTGATTATAATGAAGGGGACTTCAAGCAGACGCAACTTTTCTTCAACAAGATGCGCCTGTTCAACGACAAATCCCATATCAAGGTGGACCGCAAAGATCTCAAAATCAATTGGCGCCTTTCGGCGCCAATAATCAAGAAGCCATACCAGAAAAAGGCTGTCAACGCCTCCCGAGACTCCTATCATAACCCGGTCACCGTCGGCCAGCATATCATACGTATGCATCGCCTGACCGATAAGGCGGTTAACACGTTTTGGCAAAGACATTAAAAAAGCGAATTCAGGTGTGGGCACTCCTCAAGTTTACCGGCAACCCCTTCCCTGGCCAGCTCTTCGGCAGTTATCCATTTAAAGCCTCTCTTAATAGCAGCGGGCAATGAGAACAAATTATCAAAAAGAGCCTGCTGAGTCTCGTCAAACACGCCGGAACAGATAGTCCGGCCCGTCTCTGTCAATACCAGCCTATACTTGAATGCCACTGACGCAGGATGCACAACCGCACGTTTCTTCCCCTCCCTTTCAGCGTAGCGATAAACCGTGCAAATAAA
>DAOVYS010000237.1 GCA_030635485.1 Pseudomonadota bacterium
AGTATATTTAAACTTGACGGAACAACTCAGAAGTCTTGGGGTGCACTGCCAAACATTTACATTCCGTGGTTTTTTTAAGTTTTTCGCATTTACCCGAATAGTTACCATTCGACATTCATTATTCCTTGTTCGACATTCGATATTCAATTAACTTAGCGATCATGGGCGCCGACAAAGTAACTATTTAGGTAGTTACAAAAAAAGAGAGTAAAAAATGGCAAAGGACAAATCTCAGCTGCTTCGCCACATATTCATTGACCGGAAGATCAGGGAGGGAATGAGGACGGGCAGGCTCGCCAACTGCAGCAGCATGGCAAAAGAATATGAAATGAGTCCCAAGAGTTTTCTGCGCGATATCGACTATCTGAAACACCAGAGGGACGCACCCATTGAGTATGATCAAAAAAGACGCGGTTATTATTATACTGAAGAAAACTACCAGATGCCGGCAATCAGTATCAGTGAAAGCGACCTGTTTGCCGTTTGTGTTGCGGAAAAGGTGCTGAAGCAGCATGAGAACACGCCTGTATACAAAAAACTGCTCTCTGTTTTCAATAAGATAGAGCAATCACTTCCGGACAAGATATCAATTCATCCATCATGGGTTGATTCGCGTCTGTCAGTCATTCACGACAAACAGACCCGGATTGATCCTGAAATATGGGACATAGTGGCAAGCGCATTAAATGAGCAGAGGAGCATCAGGATCAATTACAGAAAACCGGGAGCGGACAATCCGACCTCAAGGGATGTGGACCCGTACCATGTTGTGAGCTTTCAGGGCGAATGGTACATGACAGCCTACTGCCACGAAAAAGGCAAAATCCTGACCTTTGCCGTATCCCGGATAAACAAGGCGGCAAGACTGAACAGGGCATTTTCAATTCCGGATGAGTTTGATTTTGAGGAATCCCTTAGAAACCGATTCGGCATCTTTAAGGGTGATAAAGAATACAGGGTCAAGATCAGATTCAACAAGGAGTGCGCGCCGTACGTAATGGAAAGAGAGTGGCACTCCACCCAGGAAACGCGTGAAAACAAAGACGGCAGCGTAACCCTCACCCTTACCGTGAACCATCTCTATGAAATCAAACGGTGGATTTTATCCTGGGGAAGCGGGGCCAAAGTATTAACGCCCAAAAAATTGGCAGAGAATATCAGGAAGGAGTTGTCAAATACTTTAAAGCAGTACTAAAAATGATGGACTCGTAAAAAGTCCATCGTACCGAATTAGATGGCTAAGTAAAAAGTTCGATATGCAAGGAGTAGTAATTTTTCAGGTACGAGGCCATACATGTGGTATGCCTCGTGCCTGAAAAATTGCTGCGACGCAGCAGATCGGACTTTTTGCGACGCCATCAAGAATACCCGGCCTGGCGGGCGAATTTAAATACCTTTTTCGTATGCCTATAGGTCCTCGGGTTTCTGACGTGTCCGTTATAACGGCGCACCGCATTGAATGGGTTCACAAAATAGCCGTTCCTGATCAGGTAGTTTGCAGCCCACCGCGCAGACCATTCGTAATCCATAGCCTGCTCAAAAGAGACCTCCGGGTTATAGCCACGATGTATGTGGAACCAGCCCACCGCATTTCCACGATCGCCGCACAGATCCCTTCCAAGACGGGATTCCTGCATGGCCATGCCGTAAAGGATTTCCCAGTCAACACCGGTTTCCGCCTCGGTCTGTTTGAGTATGGCAATCTTTTCCTGTTTTGCAAGGTAACGAACGGATCTTTTAAAAAACGGCCTCTTTTTTTGATCGGAAAGAACAATCATCTTAACAGGGGGGATATCTCTCTTCTCAATCCGTTTTTGCACCGGAACAACTCTCTTGCTTAAAGCTATAGAAACCAGCCTGATCCGGTTAGTTTCATCCGGAACCACACCCGTTCGGCCGGATTCAGACACATTAACAGGCAGACTTTGATTTGCGCTTACCAACGGTCTTGTCACCAGATTAATCTTAAAAGCGGCCACTACTTCAACAGACAGCACAAGGGCCGTTACAAACGAAAGACCAAATATCAAAACCATTTTCATCTTCATTCCCTCTCACCACCCCGATTCGTGCTCATCCAGAAATGAAAATTTTATTCAAGGGCTATATCCGCAAAACATGTTTATCATATCAAAATAATTAAAGCCGCTGCAGAAAATTATCGGCACCTTATCCCTATTTCATTATTTCTTATTGAATAATCTCATAAAAAGTCCATCATAACTTACCCCTGACAATCATCCTTTTGAGGAGTATATTCAATTTTATTCATTGTTCCTGTTTGTATAATTTGTGTCACAGGGATTTTATGTGTATGATATGTCATTTAAATATACCACCACGACAAAACATAACTAAAATTATTCAACCCGCTCATGAAATATCTGCCCACTCAGCTTGTCTATTTTCTCCGCAACAGAACAACCAAAAGAAATATTTTACTCCTTCTCAGATTTTTTCTGTTTCTTGTTGTTCTCATTAACATCTACAGTTTTCTTTTCCATATTATCATGAGTTGGGAGGGGAGGACCTACAGTTGGTTCACCGGCGCTTACTGGACGCTGACTGTCATGTCCACCCTTGGTTTTGGAGATATCACCTTTTCGACCGACGTGGGCCTCTTATTTTCGACCATTGTCCTTATATCAGGTATTGTTTTTCTGCTCATTATGCTTCCATTTACATTTATTCAGTTTTTTTACGCGCCATGGCTGTCTGCACAGGAGAAGGCACGTGCGCCAAGAGAGATACCTGAAAATACAAATGGTCATGTGGTGCTGACCAACCTGGATCCCATTACTAAAAATTTAATAAAGAAACTCGAACAGCATAAATACGACTATGTCCTTCTGGCACCTGAGCTGCAGAAGGCCCTTGAAATAAGTGAATTGGGATATAATGTCATGCTTGGTGACTACGGTGATCCGGAGACTTACAAACGACTGCAGATTCAGAATGCCGCCCTCGTAGTTATTACAAATGATGATATGACCAATACGAACATATCGTTTACGGTCAGGGAGATATCTGAAACAGTGCCTATTGTCACCAATGCAGATCATGGACATTCTGTTGACATTTTGGAGTTTGCCGGCAATACCCATGTGTTCCAGTTTATGGATATGCTTGGCCAGTCTCTTGGGCGCAGGGCTATTGGCGGCACTATGGGGGCGAACGTTATCTGGAGGTACAAAGAACTTCTTATCGCTGAAGCCCCTGCGATGAGCACAGTTCTGGAAGGGAAGATCCTGACTGAGACACAGCTGAGGGAAAAAACCGGATTAACTGTTGTTGGGGTATGGGAAAGGGGTAAATTTGTGGCACCCACACCTGACTTGAGAATTAATTCAACAACAGTACTGATGCTTGCAGGATCAACTGAACAGCTGAAAAAATATGAACAACATTTGGGTATCTATTGTGCGGACCAAGTTAATGAAATGCCGGTTCTCATTCTGGGAGGCGGCCGGGTCGGGCGGGCTGCCGCTTTCGCGTTGACTAAACAGGATATTGGTTACCGGATAATTGAAAAGAGCCCCAATGTGGTAAAAGGAAGTGAACACTCAATCCAAGGTAATGCAGCAGATATCGATACTCTTCACAGGGCGGGGATTAAAAAAGCCAGATCCGTCATTATCACAACCCACAATGATGCCATGAATATTTATCTGACCATTTACTGCAGGCAGCTGCGGCCGGACATTCAGATCATTGCCAGGGCTACAAATGAAAACACGGTTTCCAAGCTGCACAGGGGAGGTGCAGACCTTGTCATGTCGTATGCCTCTCTGGGTGCCAACACCATACTGAATCATCTCAAACCGGACGAGGTGCTTATGGCCCTGGAGGGCTTAAGTGTTTTTAGGGTTCCGGTTCACTTGTCAATTGTTGGAAAGACTCTTGTTGATACCAGGATACGAAAAGAAACCGGGTGCAGTGTCGTGGCCATCACTACCCAGGGGAAAATGATACTCAGTCCTGACCCGAACGTCGTTTTACAAAAAGCTGATGAACTGATTCTGATAGGCACCGTCGATGCGGAACAGCGCTTTGTTGAAAAGTACTGAACTTCGGGACAACAACCCTATGATTCGACGACCGAATTTCATCGTAGACCCGAAGCGGATTTCTCTCATAACGTCTTGAGAAATGGAAAGGCACCA